>NZ_JBAMMY010000225.1:0-1043 GCF_051233685.1 Desulfobacterium sp. N47 | reverse complement strand
TGCAGGGTATCTAATGACCTCTTTGACCTGGAAACGGAAGCAATTGAATCGGAAAAATTATAACAAATCAATGAACCCAACGCCGAGTAAGTTACGTTTTTTATCCTTGGCCGGCGGCGGCGTGGGTTATTTCCGTCGTTATGTACGTAAAAACATATATATTGCTGTATATCTTAAACATCAGATTAAAGCTTATCTTAAAATTTTGTCGATAAATACTATTATTTAGATTGATCTTGACAAAAAAATCAAATATTATATTTTAAATAGAAAAATCATTATAAATTTCTCTAAAAATAAGCAAGGTTTATAAAATGGAAGACACTAAAAAAATAACCGATATAGATTTTCATTATTTAAAAACTAATTTATATCGAACATATCATGTTGATGGGCTTTTTGGCGGATTTACGCCTCGTGGTTTTTTGTATATTGAAACTTTTTTAGAAAGAAGCCCAACGCCAACTATGACTAAATGCAAAATATCAGATTCTGGCGAAGTCGGAGATGAAATTTTCCGAGAAGGCAAGGCTGGAGTTATTAGAGAAATTGAGTGCGGGTTAATTATGGATATTAATGCAGCCAAAGCGTTTCATAAATGGTTGGATGAGCGAATTAAAGAATTTGATAAGCTTTTTAAAGGAAAAATTAAAAATGACTAATTATTTTAAAGATATAAAAAGCAACGCTTCAGAACCTTCAAAATTGGAAGCTATAGATGATTTATCATCCTTACTGAAATTGGCAACTGAAGCAAATAGGAAAAATATCCAAATTCAAGAAAAATTTATACTGGCAAAATATTTATATGAAGCCAATAGTTATATTGGAAATCAAATCATTCTTTCTAAAGAATATGGTTTTTGCCCAGGTTTAATTGATGGCGCAAAAAATTTTATACCTTTGAGCTAATTTCAAAACGATTAAAGGCGGCTTGTTAAACAGGTCAACAGTTGAAATCCCGGCAATAGAGCGGACTTAAGGGCTCCGATTTTCATTGGAGAACCACAAAAGGCAATAAATGCCGAGTTTTTGACAATACC
>NZ_JBAMMY010000065.1:0-11917 GCF_051233685.1 Desulfobacterium sp. N47 | reverse complement strand
AAGTTGACGTAAGTGCTTGAAATACTTGGTATATAAATTGCAATGCATTTTACATGCCATCTTTTTATGTTTTGTGAAAAAATATCGCAAAATTTTAAAACCATGTTTGAACGGCTTCAAAAACAGTGAAACTTTAGATTTTAATTATAGCCCTCTTTTTATACAACCCCCTTAGTCCCCCTTTGCTAAGAGGGAATCCGAGAAGCATCCCTTTTTCTAAGAGGGAATCATTGGAGCATCCTCTTTTCTAAATGGAAATCAGTGAAACATTCCATTTTTTTTATGGAGAAACAATTAAAAACTCCTCTTATCTGAGAAGAAATATGTATGATAGATATGCTTGGCTTTCTCCTTGATAAACCAAATAGTCATTCACACTCTTTTTCTTCAAAACCGCACCCTTTTGAGGGGCTTTTTTTGAATATATCCCAGGTATCAGTCTTTTCCTCTCCAAGAACATTGCTTATTGTGGTCATCAGCACAGGCACCTGTGAATATCCGTTGCGGACAAGATATGCCTTGTTTATCCAGCTTATTGTCCTGATAAAGAGAGAATCGTCCGAGCCGGAAAAATCATTCAACCTGTCTACCGCATCTTTAAGTTCTGTCCCATTTTCTATCATCTTCCTAAACTTTAATAATTTTATCACATCGCTGTTATTTTTTGCAACCGGGAAAATAGCTGTCTTGCTTAGCAAATATGTGTTTTGCTGAATATCACCCAGCATTTCCAAACACGCACTACAACCTGGTGAAATAAAAAGTTTTACAGGCGCATCAGAACTACCGTAAATCGGTTTGGGGTTCAAAATTCCGGTTTTAAAAATACTAAAAAGCGCCAGCAAAAAGCAAAAAGTCCAAACAGGTTTTAAGGGCATCTGTTTATTATGAAAATGAATAAAAAAGATAAAACCCAACAAAGCTGCAACGGTAATACAGGACGGACACGGCATAAACAGCGCCTGCCAGATTAATAGTCCGCAATTAATAACTATACCAAAAACTAAAAGCCGATCAAAAAACTTAAAGCTGTTTTTGCGGTAACCATACAGATAGAAAGAGGATAGAAAAATAAAATATCCTGCTCCGTAATGATAATAGGAAAGGCGCAAAAAAGTAAATTTTGCATATATCTTGCAACCCTGGGATGAACACAGTAAAGAATCAGGCCACAGAAAGTTTATAAGACAATATATAAAACCTGCGACGGAAAAAAAAAGTATCCATTGCAGTTTGCTTTTGCTTATTTTAACCACTTAAGTTCCTTCCTGAATTCCGCTGTAACTCTGGTGGCATCATCCACGTTCGATATTATGGTCGGGGTCACAAGGATAATCAGCTCCGTCTTGTTCTTCGTCTTGGAAGTAGCTTTAAACAGGTTACCGATTATCGGGATATCCCCCAAGCCGGGAACCTTGCTTTCCCCTGTAGTGTTTTTTTCTTTCATTAAACCACCAAGCAAAAGTGTTTGCCCCTGAGCTATCACAACAGTAGTATTTATTTTTCTCATCAAGATAACAGGAGAACCGGCAACTCCCTTCTCACCTGTTTCCGAAACTTCCTGAGAAAGCTCCAGAGTAAGCAGGCCTTCTGTGTTTATGGTCGGTTTAACACGCAAAATAACGCCGGTATTTCTGTATTGAACGCTCTGGAGAAGATTTGTTGAAGTTATCGTGCTTTCGGTGGATGTAACCTGGCTTGTAACCGTAGGTACGTCTTCACCAACCTGTATTGTTGCCTCTTTATTGTCAATAACCATCAGGCGGGGTGTTGAAAGAATATTGGTCTTCCCGGCAATAGCAAAGGCGCTGATAAGGCCTTTTACTTTTTTAGATTCACTGATAAAATTAAAGGCAAGACCGGAGGCCGACAAGCCCAGATTTCCTGAAGTGCCCAGTGTATATGCTCCTCCCTGCAAAGTGTTGTTTATATACCATTCAAGACCATACTGCAAATCATCTGAGAGTGTCAGCTCTGCAATGGTTGCTTCAATAAGAACCTGTTTTGCCGGTTTATCGAGAGTCCTTAAAAGAGTAAGCAAGTCCCTGTAAACAGATGGTGATGCCATTATCATTATTATGTTTTTTGTATCATCTGCCGCGATCTTCAAACCGGAAGGAAGGGAAATCTGACGGGTCTGAGAAGAAGTATTTGTCCCCGTGCGGGACGTTTGCTGCTGCGTTGATTCGCCTTTTTGTGATGTATCTGAACGGGAAGATGCAGATATACCATAAAGATTCTGCAAAGATTCCACAAGATCCGATGCTTTAGAATATTTCGGGATATATGTGTAAACTTTTTCCTCGGTTCCGGCAGCTTCGGGTGAATCCAACCTTTCTTTCCACGACAGGATATACTGGGAAGTGGTGTCATCCGGAGATACCACAAGAACAGCATTTAACTGTTTGATAGGTAGAAAATAAGGTCCGGGAGATTTTGGAAAAGCAGCTATTGTATAACCAATTCCTTCAAGAACTTTAGAAATCTGTTTTGTGAATTCTTCAGGCTGCCAGTAGGTAAGCCGCAACAAAAGGAGTTTTTTATCCTGGAGGGTCGGGACATCGAAGGTTTCAATTAAATACATAACCTGCTTTATATCAAAAGCCCGGCCATAGAAAAGCAGCACGTTTTCTCTTCCATATGGTTTAATCTTAACCTCTGATTTATAAATATCTTTTATGATCGGCTCTATATCGGAGGATCTGATATGTTTGAGGGGAACAACCTGCAAAATATCCGCCGGGCTGTCCTGAACATCTCTGCCCATTTTAATATCGAAGGGCTGTTTTGATTCGGAAGGTTTGGCAAGAACATAAAGAGCCCCTGCCTTTTCCTCTACGCAAAGGCCGTATTTTTCAAACATACCGATAGCTATATCAAGAGCCCGGCCTGCAGGCATTGCCTGAGGCATGTTAAGCGTTACGGACTGTTTGCTGTTCATAATTTTCTCATCCATGACAAATGTAACTTTCAGGGTCTCTCCAAGAGCATAGATGACAAAATCAGAAAGCGGCATTTTTTCCACATTGATCATTACCGGGTCTTTGGCCAGCGCCAGATGGCTTGTATCCAGAGGCTCCCTTGGAGGAAGCTCTTTTTCGGGAGAAGTTTTTTGAAAGACCGGAGGTTGCAGAACCTCGTATCCGGGCTCTTTTACTTTTGTTTCCTCCGCTTTTGCTTCCGGGGAGATTTGGGCAATTGTCTCTTTTTTTTGAACTGCCGGTTCATTCACCAATGCAACCGGGTTACTATTCGGTTTTGTCAAAGCACAACCACAGGCAAAAAGGACCAGCAATATACAAACGGTGATGCGTGTTTTATTGATTTTCATTATTTCTTTGCACCTGATACCAAACTTTGAATATTAAATATCTTCTGTATCTTCTCATCTTCGCCCATCCTGAGTTTTACGAAAGTGCGGTCTATTTCGGCTATAACGGATCCGTCAAGCATTTTGTCTCCTGCTTTCATATAAATAACCGAACCTTTGTAATCACGGAAAAGAGCTCTTGCTTCTTTTCCCATGAGAATACCGATTAAGGTATAAGGATTTTCAGGAATGACGATTTCCGTAGCTTTTTCGTCTGTTGCATAGCTCCCGTTTGCAGAAAAAAGATTTCTTGCTTCAAGCTCTTTATAAGAGGCAACTGCTCCGGAGTTGCTCTTGTCTTCCACTTCTGCAGCAGAAATTTTCTGTTGAATAACTTTGGGCAAAACAGTTCGTTGGTGAATATCCCTGTTCACATTCGGCCGGACGGAAAGCATAAAGGCAGCAAGGGCGACCAAACAGATGCTGATGATATCGGGAGCAAATTTCCGGATCATATTTCCATCCTGAAAGCAGATATGGTAAGAAACATCGCAAGACCTTTACCGCTTCTGGTGATTTCCAGGCTTTTCAACTTCAAAGCCCGTTTTTGCTCGCCTGCAACTTTAAGCGTATCAATCAATGCATCCGCATTTCCTGACAAACGAATCAGGACAGAAATTTCGGTTAAATCCTTACCTGCCGACGCCTCCGGCAGCTCAAAATTCAGCACCGTCAGCCCCTTTTCCTGTGCATATGCAATGAGCCACTCAAGAACATCAGCCTGTATGTAAGAGATGCCTTTTTCTTTATCATACAGGTAAGTATCTACCGCACTCTTATCTATAACAGGTTTAGCTTTTCTTTCAGGCTGTGCAATCTGTCGGGCCAGAAGGCTGTTTCTGAGCTGATAGGCTTCATACTGCTCTGCAAAAACGGCTTTCTTCGCTGCAACAACTCCATGCAATGGATATACCAGAAAACGTAACAGAGCAAGAATTAAAATAATATGGATGCCGATAAGCCTGATTTTTTTTTGTTTGCTGTTTTCTTCCATTATAAAAATTATTTCAACTCCAAAGTCATCAGGATATTATATACCCCTGTGCCGGATGCCTTGGACGGCGCACCCTTGACTCCGATCTTCTTAATATCTTTATCAACACTAAGCGCCT
Organism: Desulfobacterium sp. N47; assembly: GCF_051233685.1. NCBI lineage: Bacteria > Pseudomonadati > Thermodesulfobacteriota > Desulfobacteria > Desulfobacterales > Desulfobacteriaceae > Desulfobacterium > Desulfobacterium sp. N47. The sequence goes on along the minus strand of NZ_JBAMMY010000065.1, from coordinate 7,435 downwards.
TAAGAACGGCCAGGGGATCTTTTGCAGAAACGGTAAGATCAATATTATTTTCATTGCAAACAAGCCTGGTAATAAAACTTCCTTCCGGCAGGCGGCGGGCAAGCATGGTCATCACATTAAGCGGCAAAGGTCCCGTTTTCAGCTTTTCTTTTACTTCCTTTATAACCGGTGAGTAATCTTTTTGAGGTTGCGTCTGATCCACAGCCGCCAATTTTTTGTTTATTTCCATGGTTCTGCCTTTTAAAACAGCGGCAGCCTTATCATAGTTTTTCCATGTTAAAGAAAGCATAAGAGCATATCCCAAAACAATGTAAAGCACTATCCTCAATACCAGCATCTGATCGATACCAGGCATAAAGCCAATATCGCTTCCGACCTTAAATGACCGGAGATCCAGAGAATAAGTTCTATCTATGCATGGAGGAACCGGACTGTCCGGTATCCGGATTATTTCATGCTGAAATTCTCCCCCCGGTTGAAAAGACGGCAACCCGTAAATAACCAGCTTTTTAATTTCTTCATCGTCTTGAGCAAGGCTTAATAGAAATTGGGACAGATCACGTGCGTCAAATCGTGCTTTCGGTAATGAAACAGCCCCCAGAAAACGATCATTGGCATTAGCTGTCATATTGATCCGGTCCCGGAACGGATAAATCGTAACCCGGGTATCCGTTGCATCAAAGGCGAGATCTTCAGGCAATACGTAATGGAATGGAAAAACCGATTTGATATTCTCATACTGATCTGATTCCCAGGCCCATATATCCATATTGGTATAGGTACTGTATGTTTTGGCGACACGACAGTAAAAGGCCGGTTTTGAAAGGGGAAAAAGATTTTTGATCTCCATGTTAACCGCATTGGTTAACTTTGCAAACGGAGCAGGCGGGTATCGTTTGCAAAGATGCATAAGTCTTTCTCTGCCGACAACAAGAACCATCTTATGCAGCCGGCTTCTTACCGGCTTAAGCTGATCAATGATGCCGGAGGCATGCAGGGCAGGTTTGCCTTTATCATACCGATACACGTCAAGCTTGTCTTTATGCCAATAGGCAGCCAAAATCTTTTTCATAGGATTATTCCTCGATCCAGTAGAAAACACTGTATGGCACAGACAAATTCTGAATCATACTTATACCTGAACGGATGGTATAAAAACTCCTGGGCCTGCCGACTGTAACTTTAATGTCCATATATAAAGAAGGAAAGAAATATATCCCTTCTTCGAGCACTATATGGCGTCCTGTTAAGGCAAAAAGCTCGGTATCAGATGAGACCGGCTTGATAGCCATATAATCCCGAAGCGTTTTTAAAGTATCTTCGTTAATATTCAGATAGGCCATAAGAACGGCATCGCCGGCAGTATTAGGGTTAAAACCGGTCGAAGGCAACATGGTAAGAAAGGGCTCAATTTTACCATAAAGCTTATCGTTCATTCCCTTTATCATTGTTACTTCTTCCTTGTACTGCAGAGGATAATTCCTCGGTTTCCACGGCAAACCCTTTCCCTGGTAGTAAAAGTCTTCCGCACCGTTTGTGCGGGAAAAATTATCCGCATCCATCCAGTCAAGAAAACTATCCACGAAACCACTGTTATCACCAGCCGGGTCGATATTTATTATCAGTTGCCTTAAGGCTGCTTCTTTGACGGTAGCAAGAGATAGCATGCCGTTGCTGTCCTGAGCCTGGATATAAATATCATCGGCCATCAATACTTTACTGTTGTTCAAAGGCAGCGACTTCAGCCCGGAAAAATTCTGCCCCCCGGCAAACAGGGTTTCCTTCTGAGATACACGCCCGTTTAAAATTTGATAAATGATGGTGTCATAAGCAGAGCGAGCCTTTATAATCGCTTCCGCTTTATTCTTCAGTCCATCCGAAGCTTTCAGATGTTCTTTGACAAGCCAGTTGAAACCCAGGCCGACAACAATAATAACGCCTGTAATCATTACCATAAGTATGGTAACAGAACCTTTGTTATCGCGGAAATCTTTCATTATATAGCATTTTTGCTCTGGAATTGAGATTGATACTGCAATACAAGGAGCTTCGCTCCGCTTTACCGGTAAAAGATATCTTTACTAATGAGGGAAGCAGCTTTTTTTTGCGCCCGTCGAAGCTGTCACTCCATTCGGATTTCTTTGTAATAAAATCATACCCATAGAACTTAAATTCAACATTTTCGATGTTCTCAAGGATTTTAAAGGATTTTCCTTTCTTGTAATCGCCGAAAACATCTTCCCTGTCTATATCTTCATAAGATTTTGTATAAACGGGCAGCTCGTAATAAACAAGTGATTTTTTCCCATCATTCTGATTTTCAATTTTGATCCGGACAACTACCGGAAGGTCGCCGGCAAAAGGCGCCAGTGAGACATAGGACACACCATCCCGGTCACCCTTAAAATAAGGAAACCATTGGTCGCTTCTTGTAAAAACATAATAGTCGACAGCAGAATTAAAGCTTTTGTCAAGCGAGATCTTTTTTGCATAATCCCAGAAGTCGAGACCCTTTTCCAGAAGTCCGTGATATTGGCTGAGTCCCTGGTTCAAAGCAGCGCCGGCAAGCATCATCATAGCCGTAAAAATAGCCATAGCTACAAGAACTTCAATAAGCGTATAACCTTTACAATACTTATTCAAGATCTTTGCCTAAAGATTTTCAGGTGAAAATAAGGGCTTATAACGAAACACATTGACTATATAATCCCGTTTGACATCCTGATAGCTTAAGCTGAAATCCACTTCATATAGATAGAGTTCATGTAAGGAGCTAGCCGGATTATCACCATACGTCTGGACGGGCCGGGACGTTTCGAGTAACTTTGCCTCCCACGTGAGATTTACACCGTCTCCAAGATCTTCGGTGCCTGTTTTTTGATTAAGATCAAGGGACTTAAAAAGACCCGAAGTCTGAATAAGTTTGGAAGAGAGGATATTTGACTTCCGGGCCTGCTCCAGATATGTGTAACCTATCCGGAAAAGGTACATAGTCGTGGCTATTCCGGCAGTAAGAATCAAGCCGGCAATAAGAATTTCCAGAACCAGGAAACCCTTCTCACTCTTCAGAGTCATTATTATCCGGCCGCCGTTACAGTCAAACCCCCAAGCGGGGCTTCAACTTGCAGATTAAAAATATAATCTCCTGCATACAGTTTAATGGAGCCGCCGGATGTTGTCCCATTCTTATAAAATTCGATGGGTGAATCAACGCGGATACGAACATCATCAAAGGCCTTTGGGTTTCCGTTGATCACAAGATCATCATTAACCGAGGTTATAATTTTGCTCTCGCTGTAAAGAAATGAATCCAGGCGCATATCAGAGAGATAAACCATGATCTCCTGGACCTTAAGATCAGCCGTATATCGTGAATACATCGCAAAAGAGACCGGCAGGCTGACTGTAAGCATAATGCCGATTATAGAAATGACGATCAATAATTCGATCAATGTGAATCCCTTTTGAGACCGTTTTTTGTTTGAACCCTCTGAATAACTCATAGGAAATGATTTCACGGAATCTACTTTTTAGTTACATCTTGATGTTGCTTACGCTCATAACTGTAAGAATAAGAGTTATAACAATGAATCCGACAATTAACCCCATCGCGATAATAATCACAGGCTCCAACAGACTCAACAGCCTTTTAATCCCATTTCGGAAACGCTCATCAAATACTTGATAAAGTTCAAGAAATATATCTTTAAGATTTCCACTTTCCTCACCGACCCTGATCATATTCGGAACTATCGGCGGCAGAATATGTACCTGCTCAAAAACATCAGCTATCTTCTTGCCTTCTTTAATCTGACCGACAAGAGAAGCAATCGGCCCTTTAATCTGTTCATTCTGAATCAAAGCTGAAGAAAGCTTCAAAGCTTTAATAAATTCCACACCACTTTGAAGCATTGTGTACATGGAGTATGAAAATCTTGACATCTCGAGATTCAGGACGAGTTTTCGGATAATTGGGATGAAAATAAGGTAGTGATAAAGGTTTGGCGCCTTGATCTTGCCTGGATTCAGACGTCTGAGCACTAAAAAGCCGACAACCAGTCCGGCCATAATACCAATGCTTGTAAAATTAAACCACCCGCTGATAGCATAAAGCGCCTTGGCCGGCAGAGGAAGTCGTGTACCCTGAGGTCCGAAAATACTGAAAAACCTTGGCACTATAAATTGAAATATTACAAAAAAAGTTACACCGCTCGCAAAAACAAGAAACGCCGGATAGCTCATGGCGTTTCTTACTTCCGCTCTGAACTGAATCTGAAACCGCAGGTATCTTGCAATATTCTCGAAGGCCTCCCGCAATTCACCTACCGCTTCACTTACATGAATCATGCTTATAACCAACGGACCAAAGCGGCCCGTATTATCAAAAGCCTGTGCAACCCCTTTGCCTGCTTTAATATCCGCAATAATCCGCAATAAAACTTCCCTGAGATCCTGTTTCTCAGTAGCGTGAATAAGTATATCAAATGCCTTATCAATCCGCATGCCGGACCGTAAAAGAGTGCTCATCTCACGGGCAATATTATACATATCCTCGTCATTAAAGTTCCTCTTAACAGCAAACCAGGAACCGGCTCTGGCCTTCTTTTCGGTCAGACCGGTCACAACTATCCCCCGAGCTTTCAGCATTTCCAGTGCTGCAGCATAATCGGCTGCGGTAATGCTGCCCCGACTTTCCTGTCCGGCAGGGTCAAGCGAGCGGTAAGCAAATTCCATCAGCATACCCTCAGCACTTCTTCGATAGTAGTTAATCCTTTGGCTACCTTCAGTATTCCATCTTCACGGAGAATGCGAAAATTCTCTTTTTCGCGCAGTGCGGATCTGATATACTCCAGAGACATCTTTTTAAGAAAAACCTCTTTAAGTTCATCGGTATATTGAAATAATTCAAATACTGCAATTCTACCACGATAACCTGTTTTCGCACAATGCGGACAACCTTTACCCCGCATAAATTTCAGCCCGCCATCCAGCATCCTGCCGAACCGATTCTCAAGTTCATTGAACCCATATTCTTTTAAAATGTGATCGGGCGGTGGATCTACAACCTCGCTGCAGTATGAACAGTTCTTTCTTACAATCCTCTGGGCAACCACACCAACAAGAGATGCATTCAGCAGATAATCGGGCAGGCCCATTTCAACAAGCCTGAAAAGGCTGCTGGGGGCATCATTGGTATGAAGGGTGGAAAGAACAAAATGACCGGTTAATGCTGATTGAATAGATATTTCCGCCGTCTCTCTGTCTCTGATTTCTCCAACCATAATAATATCCGGATCATGCCTTAAAATAGAACGCAGAGCACTTGCGAAAGTCAAACCGATTTCGCTTTTAACCTGAATCTGATTTATCCCTTCCAATTGATATTCCACAGGATCTTCAATTGTGATGATTTTACGCTCCTTGCTGTTCAGGCGGGTAAGCATAGAATAAATGGTTGTTGTTTTCCCCGAACCGGTTGGTCCTGTAACAAGCAATATTCCATAAGGGTGAGACAAAAGGTTGACAACGATTTCTTTATGATCCGCTTCCAATCCCAAATATTCGAGATCGAAAGAGACTTTTTCCCTGTACAGCAGCCTCATAACCACTCCGCCTCCGCCTATGGTCGGCATGGTTGAGACGCGGATATCAAGAAATCTGGAAGCGATTTTTGTTGTGAATTTACCATCCTGCGGCAGCCTGTTTTCGGCAATATCTAGTCCGGCAAGCAGTTTTATTCTGGATACGGTAGCAAGATAAAATGCCTCTTCCAAAAAATCTATATCCTGCAAAATACCGTCGATTCTGAAGCGGACCCTATAGGTTTTTTCTGATGACTCAATATGGATATCTGAAGATCGGGTTTCAACTGCTTTGCTGAGAAGATTATTGAGAAACTTGATCACCGGGGCCTCGAAAGCCATTTCTTTTAGCTTTTCGGTATCATCGCCTACAGTCAATGAAACAAAATCTTTATCCTGAGTAGAAATATAATTCCGTGCAAAATCCTTAATTGACTGTTCCGTGGCAAGATTAATCTGAACAGAATAACCAACTTTATTAAAAATATAATCGAAAACCGGATAATTAAAAGGATTATTGGTTACAAGTTGGATTATTTTATTGTCATGATCAATTTTTACCGGCAGGCAATTGTTCTTAATAAGAAAACCGTAAGACAACTTTTCTTCGAGATAAGTAATAACAACCTCGTCCTCTGCCCATTCCTCGGTATAAAGAGGAATTCTTAACTCCTTGGATAAAGCCTCCGTCAACTGGCCATCAGTTATTGCCCCTATCTGGACAAGAATCTGTCCAACATTTCCCCCGAGTTCTTGTCTTAGTTTAAGAGCCTTGTTTATGTCTTCATCAGTCACATTGCAGCAATTTTTCAAAATCTGAGTTAGCACCAATTACCAGTTCCTTGCAGAATTTTCATCAAATTTACCTTTTTCACCAAGTGAAAAAATATCAAACGCTCCATGATCACCTGGAACTTTATATTGATAATCCTGCCCCCACGGATCCTTGGGGATGGTTTCTTTAGAAAGGTAAGGCCCACGCCATTTGGGATCTGTTGACTTTGTAAGCTCCTCAAAACTTGTGGGATAACGGTTCATATCGAGCTTAAAAGACATAACGCTTGATGAAAGCATCTCTACCTGAGCTTTTGCTATTTCTTCTTTAGATCTCTCAAAACGGCTCATAAGATTAGGTGCGACCAGAGAAGCAATAAGCCCGATTATAATCACGACGATTAATATCTCAATCAGAGTAAAACCTTGCTGACTATATTTTTCTTTTTTTATATTCATCTTTATAATCTCAAATTCAATTTAGTTAAAATTATGGGCCTTTTTCAAAACGTTAAGGAATTGGCGCAAGCCCGCAGCTGTCTAAAAGAAATGACCTGCATGGAAGTTCTTCTGACAATATATCGTAACAATCTTGTAAATTATCCTTCACGGTATTCATGACAAAAAAATAAGGTCAAAATAGATATTGCCGATACCAAATATAACAGATTTTACATATCTGTTGTGCAAATATGTAAAATACTCATAACTTTTGCGCCCGCCGAGAGAGCTTTGCATAACTCATTGAACGCAATTTTCGGGGAGTTCCCTTTTTATTTCAAAAAATTTATAAAAAAGTATTTATTATAGTTTAACTAAAGTTTCACTGTTTTTGAAGCCGTTCAAACATGGTTTTAAAATTTTGCGATATTTTTTCACAAAACATAAAAAGATGGCATGTAAAATGCATTGCAATTTATATGCCAAGTATTTCAAGTACTTACGTCAACTTTTGCTTGACTTTCCTCCCTTTTCATGAGAGGATATCTTCGTAATTTTTTGATATCCCCTATGAAAGGAGCAACTTTAAAAATGTTTATTCTTAACGACATCCTTAAACCTCTACAGAAAACGTTTTC
>NZ_JBAMMY010000222.1:0-11058 GCF_051233685.1 Desulfobacterium sp. N47 | reverse complement strand
GAGGTATGCTATCGTTTCAATCGTAGGTTTTGGAATAAGGAAGTGTTCCATCGCTTATTATTTGCTTGCGCTACAACGACCACTATAACGAGGGATGAGCTGATGTCAAAAAAGCGGGTCAGCTAAGTCAATAGGCAATTTATAAGAAAATTAATAATTAGGAGTAATATGTGAAAATTTTGAAAATAGACCATATCGGCATTGCCGTAAATAAAGTTGATGAACGGAAAAATTTCTGGACTGATGTTATGGGTTTATCGCATACAGGCTCTGAAGTTGTTGAAGAACAAAAAGTTCTGACGGCATTTTTCCCGATAGGAGAAAGCGAAGTGGAACTTTTGGAATCAACAGCTCCGGACGGGCCCATTGCCAAATATATTGAAAAACGTGGGGAAGGCATTCAGCATATAGCTTTTTGCGTGGAAGATATCGACGCTGCTCTGGATGAATTAAAAGCCAAAGGCATAAAACTTATTGATGAAAAAGCCCGCATCGGCGCCGGTGGCGCAAGGATTGCTTTCCTTCATCCCAAAGCAACAAACGGAATTTTGGTTGAGCTGTGTGAAAGAAAATAATAAGCGTTCATAAAAACAATAATTTGAAGGAGTATCAGAAATGTCAAATATCAATGAATGGGCTGAGCTATGTGCAAAAGAGATCAAGAAGCCTGTCGAATCCCTTAACTGGCAAACACCCGAAGGAATCACAGTAAAACCGCTTTATACCGCCGAAGATCTTGAGGGACTGGAATTTGTCGATTCTCTTCCGGGATTTGAGCCTTATGCAAGAGGCGTCAAGGCCAGTATGTATTCGGGAAGGCCGTGGACTATCCGGCAATATGCCGGTTTTTCAACTGCAAAAGAATCAAATGCATTTTACAGAAGAAATCTTGCCGCAGGTCAAAAGGGACTTTCAGTTGCATTCGACCTTGCGACTCACAGGGGTTATGATTCGGATCATCCCAGAGTTGTCGGCGATGTAGGAAAGGCCGGAGTTGCTGTTGATTCAGTGGAAGACATGAAAATCCTTTTTGACCAGATTCCGCTTGATGAGATGTCCGTTTCAATGACAATGAACGGCGCTGTTCTTCCCATTCTTGCAGGTTATATTGTCGCTGCGGAAGAACAGGGTGTTGCACATGAGAAATTAAACGGTACGATTCAAAATGACATTTTAAAAGAATACCTTACAAGAAACACATACATCTACCCGCCTGAACCGTCCATGAGGATCATATCGGATATTATCGGATTCTGCTCTAAAAACATGCCAAAATACAATACCGTGAGCATAAGCGGTTACCATATGATGGAAGCCGGTGCGAATTCTGTTCTTCAGACTGCTTTTACATTGGCGGATGGTCTTGAGTACGCAAAAGCTGCGCTTGCAGCAGGACTTGATATAGATGCTTTTGCTCCGCGTCTTTCCTTTTTCTTCGGGATAGGAATGAATTTTTTCATGGATATAGCAATGCTGAGAGCAGCCCGTTATCTCTGGGCTGATATAATGAGCCAATTCAATCCGAAAAAGAAGCAGTCTTTGATGTTAAGAACCCATTGCCAGACATCCGGCTGGAGTCTTACCCAACAGGATCCTTATAACAATATTATAAGGACGACTCTGGAATGTCTTTCGGCAGTGCTTGGCGGAACCCAGTCTCTGCATACAAATGCTTTTGATGAGGCTGTCGGATTACCAACGGATTTTTCGGCAAGGGTTGCAAGAAATACTCAGATAATTGTTCAGGAAGAGTCACAGGTATGCCACGTTGTAGATCCTCTTGGCGGCTCTTATTATGTTGAAGCTCTTACAGATGCCATTATTCGCGAATCAAAAAAGATAATAGCGGAAATCGAAGGTCTTGGCGGAATGGCTAAAGCCATAACAACCGGCATGCCTAAAATGAGAATAGAAGAGGCTGCTGCAAGAAAGCAGGCCAGAATAGACCAGGGCAAGGATGTTATTGTCGGAGTTAATAAATATCTGGTACAAGACGAATTGCCGCTGGAAGTTCTGGAAGTATCCGCTGCTGTGCGCGATGAGCAGGTTGCAAGATTAAAGGAAATTAAGGCTAAAAGAGATTCCGCCGAGGTTAAAAGAACTCTTGAAGCATTAACCAACTGCGCAGAAGCAAAAGGCAATATTCTTGAAGCATGCCTTCCGGCGGTGCGCGCCAGAGCAACTATTGGGGAGATTACGGATGCCATGGAAAAAGTATTCGGACGATATGTTGCAACTACCCAGTGCATTTCAGGAGTGTTTGCTGCGGAATACGGAGACAGTGAGATAATCGCTTCCATCAAGAAAAGAACGGATGAATTTCTTGAAAAAGATGGAAGAAGGCCGAGAATTTTACTTACAAAAATGGGACAGGATGGCCACGACAGGGGTGTTAAGGTTGTTGCTACAGCTTTTGCCGATTTAGGCTTTGATGTAGATATAAGCCCTATGTTTCAGACACCGGAAGAAGCTGCCCGGATGGCGGTGGAAAATGATGTTCATGTCGTGGGAGTATCCAGTCTTGCAGCAGGACACAAGGTTCTTGTCCCACAGTTGATTGAAGCCCTTAAAGCTGAAGGCGGAGAAGATATTCTTGTTGTTGTGGGAGGTATAATTCCTCCTGCGGATTATGATTTTCTGTATAAAGCAGGAGCTGTTGGAATATTCGGTCCCGGCACGCCGATCACGGAATCTTCAAACAAGGTATTAAATGCGCTTTTTGAAAGACGCAAATAAGATAGCTCATAAGCTTATAAGTTCGTAAGTTTGTAAGCTGTTTAAGGGGAAAAGGAAAGATAGCAGATTGTGATAAGGGTTCAAGGGTAAAACATATAATCTCCTGAGCCCTTGATCTCTTGAATCCTTTAGCCCTATTTAATTATATAGTGATATTATGTCAGTAAATAAAAAACCGGAAGATCCGCAGCACTATGTGACAGGACTCCTTGAAGGAAACAGGCGTATCCTGGCAAAGACCATAACTGTTATAGAAAGTTCGCATCCGTCTCATCAGGATCTTGCAGGAGCTATTGTTGACCGGATTCTTCCGAATACCGGCAAAGCCGTTCGTTTGGGTGTTACCGGTGTTCCGGGTGTTGGGAAAAGCATGTTTATTGAAAGCTTTGGCATGATGCTTGTCAATAAAGGTTATCGTCTGGCGGTTCTTGCCGTTGATCCCAGCAGCAGAAGAAGCGGCGGAAGCATTATGGCCGACAAGATGCGCATGGAAAAGCTTTCCGTAGAACCAAATGCTTTTATAAGGCCTTCTCCTTCCGGAACTACATTGGGAGGAGTGGCAAGAAAAACAAGAGAAGCAATGCTTGTTTGTGAAGCCGCTGGTTTTGACGTAATAATTGTTGAAACCGTTGGCGTTGGTCAGTCTGAAACGGAAGTTTCTTCAATGGTTGATTTTTTTCTTGTTCTTATGCTGGCCGGAGCAGGAGACGGATATCAGGGAATAAAAAAAGGGGTTCTGGAAATTGCAGATGCTATAGCAATTACCAAAGCAGATGGCGATAATGTTGAAAAAGCCAAGCATGCAAGAGTGGAATATGAAAATGCCCTTCATATTATAGCCCCGCAGTCTAAAACTTGGTCACCACCTGTTGTTATTTGCAGCTCTTCGGAAAAGACAGGAATAGAAGAGATCTGGAATATCGTTATAAATCACAGAGAAAAGATGTCAAAAAGCGGTGAGCTTGAGATAAACAGAAAAAAACAGATGGTTAACTGGATGTGGGCGCTTATCGAAGAAGGGCTTAAGGAAAGATTTCATGGCAACCCTGATATAAAAAAGCTTCTTCCGAAGATTACACATGATGTTGAAAACGGAGTTAAAGCCCCAACCATTGCATCGGATGAGCTTCTTTTTTTTCTTGACAATAACAGTGTTACCTATAAGAAGCATGCTTGAGGTAAATTTTAAAATTAATCACATAAATGTGGATTAGGCGAGTATAAATATCAGGATATCTGATATATAACATCAAATATCTTAAATTCGTGGTTCGTACCATGATCCATAGATCAGAGAGGTCTTGAACGTTTAATTTTGCTAAAGCTTAAGAGTCTCTCAGAGGAAAGGAACTTTGTTATGGGTAATGTGAAAGATAAAATTAAAGATCTTAAAGATCGTGAAGCTAAAGCCCTTATGATGGGCGGTGAAAAGGCTGTTGCCAAGCAGCGCAAGGATGGACGTCTGACAGCCAGAGACAGGCTGAATCTTTTGTTTGATCCGGGTACTTTCCGGGAAATTGATATGTTTGTCACCCACAGATGTGTAAATTTTGATATGGAAAAAGTTGAAATCCCTGCAGACGGAGTTATTACAGGTCATGGCCTTATTGATAAAAGGCCGGCTTTCGCATTTTCACAGGATTTTACTGCAAGAGCCGGAAGTCTTGGTGAAATGCATGCCAAGAAGATCTGTAAAGTAATGGACCTTGCATTAAAAGCGGGAGTGCCCTGCATAGGTCTTAATGATTCGGGCGGTGCAAGAATTCAGGAAGGAGTTGATGCCCTTTCCGGTTACGGCCAGATCTTTTACCGCAATTCACTTGCCTCAGGCGTGATACCACAGATATCTGCTATCATGGGACCTACGGCAGGCGGTGCGGTTTATTCTCCGGCTATGACTGACTTTGTTTTCATGGTAAAAAATACCAGCTATATGTTTATTACAGGGCCTGATGTTATCAAATCGGTTACAGGTGAACAAATAAGCTTCGAAGAGCTTGGCGGAGCCATGACTCATAACGAAAAGAGCGGAGTCGCCCATTTTGCCTGTGAAAATGATACAGATACAATAATGAACATTAAAAAGCTTCTTTCCTATCTTCCGGCTAACAACATGGAAGATCCTCCTATAATTCCAGCAGGCGATGATCCGGGTCGTTTGGCACCTCAGCTTGATAAAATAATTCCTGAAAACGCCAACCAGTCCTATGATATGAAGGAAGTAATCAAAGCTATTGTTGATAACGGAGAATTTTTTGAGCCCCATCTGTATTATGCCCGTAATATTATAATTTGTTTTGCAAGACTTAACGGAAGAACTATCGGAATAATAGCAAACCAGCCGAACGAAAAAGCCGGGTGCCTTGATATCAATGCTTCAGACAAAGCCACGAGATTTATAAGATTTTGTGATTCTTTTAATATTCCTCTTCTTACCATTGCCGATGTTCCAGGTTATCTTCCGGGAAGCGACCAGGAATGGAGCGGAATTATCCGGCACGGCGCAAAGCTTCTCTGGAGCTATTCCGAAGCGACAGTTCCTAAAATACTTCTTGTAACCAGAAAAGATTATGGCGGATCATATCTTGCAATGTGTTCGAAAGATCTTGGTGCGGATATGGCCTTTGCGTGGCCGACTGCCGAAATTGCAGTAATGGGTGCCGGCGGAGCAGCAAATGTAATTCACCGTAAAGAAATAAATGAAGCAAAAGATCCTGTTGAAAAGCGCAAGGAAAAGATAAAAGAATATGAAGATCTGTTCTCCAACCCATATTGTGCTGCAACAAGAGGCTATATAGATGCCGTTATCATGCCGAGTTCAACCAGACCGCGCCTGATAGATGCTCTTGAAATAATGTGTACCAAACGTGAGATAAGACCATCTAAAAAACATGGAAATATTCCTTTATAATAGTCTTAATGATTATTCCGGGAATTTTACATTATTTACGGTTGAGGAAATAAAATATTATGAAAATAAGCAAGAAAACTGCTGCAATAATATCTGCAACAATAGTCGAATATATAAGTACTGAAGAGAAGATGTTATCTGCACAACCCGGAAGGCAGCCACTTGCCGGGGCAGGTGCTTTACCCCCGGCTAATCTCTGGGGTATAAGCGGCAGACAGGATATTATGCAGATGCGAAACCTTATGCAGTTTAGGACTTTTAATAAGATAAGACCATAAGTCGCTGAATTAGGTTAAAGCTGATAAGAATAAAGGGTTCAAGAGGAAAAAGCTCATGAGTTCATAAGTTGATAAGCTCATAAGCATAAAGGAAAATGAGTAATAATGCTTTATCCTTTTCCTTAATAACTTAATAACTTAAGAGCTTATGAGCTATTGTATCCTTGACCCCTTTTACTATAAAGGATCGAACCGGAAGTTTTGTAATGATATTTAATTAGGAGAATTATTATATGACCGATCACGATAAAGTAAAAAAAGCGGCCATGAAATACGGAAAAGACAGGCCTAAAGCTAAAAACCCGGTCCTGATAGAAGATCTGACTCTTCGTGACGGACACCAGTCTTTATTTGCAACAAGGGGACGAACCGAAGACATGATTCCCGTTGCCGAAATGATGGATGAAGTTGGGTTTTGGGCTTTGGAAGTCTGGGGCGGAGCAACTTTTGATACCATGCACCGCTTTTTGAATGAAGATCCGTGGGAAAGAATAAGGACTCTGAAGCGCTATATCAAAAAGACCCCTTTTTCTATGCTTCTTCGTGCTCAGAATCTTGTTGGATACAGAAATTATGCAGATGATGTTGCACGCGCCTTTGTAGAAAGAGCAGCTGTAAACGGCATGGATATATTCAGAACATTTGATGCATTAAATGATTACCGTAATTTTGAAACGGTTGTTCCTGTGATAAAGGACTGCGGGAAACATTTTCAGGGATGCATATGTTATTCACTGACGGAAGCCAGAATGGGCGGTGATGTATATACTCTTGAATATTATGTCAAAAAGGCTAAAGAACTTGAAAAAATGGGAGCGGACAGTATCTGTGTTAAAGATATGGCCGGTCTTATAGCGCCTTATGATGCTTACGATCTTATCAAGGCTTTAAAAGACGCTGTAAAAATTCCTATTCATCTTCACAGCCATTTTACCTCAGGCATGGCTCCCATGTCTCAGCTAAAAGCCATCGAGGCCGGTGTCGACATACTTGATACCTGCATGACTCCCTATGCACACAGAACATCTCATCCTGCAATTGAGCCGCTTGTCATGACCCTTCTCGGCACAAACAGGGATACGGGTTTTGATATTAAGCATCTTGCTGCGATTAATGAAATCTTTGAAAGAGACATCCTTCCCAAATACAGGCACCTGCTTGATGATTCAAAAGTTTCGATTATAGATATCAATGTCCTTCTTCATCAGACTCCGGGCGGAATGCTCTCCAATCTTGTCAACCAGTTAAAGGAAATGAATGCCCTTGACAAGATAGATAAGGTTTACTCTGAGTTGCCGAAAGTCAGAAAAGACCTGGGACAGATTCCGCTTGTCACACCTACAAGCCAGATAGTGGGCATTCAGACAGTTAACAATGTTCTTTTTGGCGATGAAAAAGACAGATACAAAATGATTACCGATCAGGTGAAAGATCTTTGTTACGGCCTTTATGGTAAAACCGCTGTTCCAATCAATTCTGAGCTGCAGAAAAAAGCTCTTAAGGGATATCCTCGCGGAGAAAAACCAATTACATGCAGACCGGCTGAAGTTCTTAAACCTGAGCTTGAAAAAGCAAAAGAAGATGTTAAGGATCTTAGTACCGATATCGATGATGTGCTTATTTATGCTCTTTATCCGGTTACCGGTAAAAGATTTTTAAGATGGAAATACGGCAAAGAAGAGCCTCCTGAAGAAGTGAAACCCAGGACCCTTGAGCAGGTTAAGGCCCAGGCAAAGGCTGAAAAGGAAATAATGGCCAGGGCAAAGGCAGGAGAGCTTGTTGAAAAAGTTGAAAAGAATAACGCTCCAATAAAGGGGGACAAATTGCGTAAATTCAATGTTTTTATAGACGGGGAATATTTTGAAGTAGGAGTTGAAGAAATAGGAGGCGCAGCACCGGTTGTAAGTTATATTCAGCAGGTTGAACCTGCTGCAGCCCCTGTCCAGGCTGCTGCAACGCCAAAAACGGCTGCACCACCTGCCAAAGACAAAGCTCCCGGGCCAGCTGCGGCAGGAGGAATTACTCTTAATGCGCCAATGCCGGGAATGATAATTTCATATTCAAAAAATGTTGGTGATGAGGTTAAAAAAGGGGATACGGTAGTAATACTTGAAGCCATGAAGATGGAAAATGCCCTTCCTGCGCCTGCAGACGGAATAATAAAATCTATAAATTTTAAAAGCGGAGATTCCGTTCCTAAAGACGCTGTTTTGTGCGTAATAGGTTAGTATGGAATAAACCGCTTGAATTTTAATCAGGCAGCGGGAAAGGGGAAACCACTTTCCCGCTGCTTGTAAAATTCCATTTTTGCTTTATTAAAAGGCGGCAGTAAACAACAAAAGGCTGAATGACGCACATCGATTTAGAAGTTTTATTTTCAAAGTGCTGCGTTTAATATACCGGTCCATACCAAAGACCGTAAACAAGATATTAATAAAAACTATCATAAATCATAATAAAGTGATGCATGATATAGAGACCTTTGTATAACGCTCCTTTTTATCTGACTACAGTTTATGTTTCATTAAAGAGCGCGTCAGGCAGAAATTTCAATCATCGGAATGCTTATTATATTCCTGTGGCTGAAATTATCACTTTCCTTAAACTTTAGCAAAGTCGAACGTTCCTATAAGATCTCATATAGTGATTAAAAGGAAATTGACATAGTATGAAAATTCATGAGTACCAGGCAAAAGAATTATTCGGAAAATACGGCGTTCCTGTTCCGAATGGAGGCGTTGCATTCAATTCTGAAGAAGCGGTTAAGGTTTCAGACTCGCTTGGTTGTTTTCCGGTTGTTGTAAAGGCACAGATTCATGCCGGCGGGCGCGGGAAAGGAGGAGGCGTCAAACTATCCAAATCCGCTGATGAGGTAAGAAGTACTTCTGAAAGTATCCTGGGAATGAACCTTGTTACCAATCAGACAGGGCCTGAAGGAAGACTTGTGAAAAAGGTGCTGGTTGAACAGGGGCTTGATATTAAAAAAGAGCTTTACCTTGGAATTATACCGGACAGGTCTACAGCCAAGTTTGTTATTATGGCAAGCGAGGCCGGAGGCATGGACATAGAAGAGGTATCTGAAAAGACACCTGAAAAAATTATAAAAATTTTTATCGATCCCATAGCCGGAATCTATCCATACCACTGCCGGGAGGCAGCATACGGACTTAATCTGCCGCCAGGCTCGGTAAAGGAATTTACCGGAATGCTTAACAGCCTCTACAAGCTTTTTACAGACTACGACTGTTCTCTTCTTGAGATAAATCCTCTTGTAATTACAGCTGAAGATAAGGTTATTGCCCTTGATGCTAAGATTACTTTTGATGATAACGCTCTGTTCCGCCACAAGGATATTCTTGAATACAGGGATATTGATGAAGAAGATCCACTTGAGGTGGAAGCATCAAAATTTAATCTGAATTATATCAAAATGGATGGAAATGTCGGGAATATGGTAAATGGCGCAGGGCTTGCGATGGCTACGATGGATATCATCAAGCTTGCGGGAGCCGAGCCTGCCAATTTCCTTGATGTAGGCGGCGGAGCGAGTGCTGAAATGGTTGAAAACGGCTTTAAGATCATACTTGGAGACAAGAACGTAAAAGGAGTTTTCATAAATATTTTCGGCGGTATCTTAAGATGTGATGTTCTTGCGGAAGGCGTTGTCAAGGCGGCAAAAAAGACTGGAATTGCCGTTCCTGTGGTTATCCGCATGGAAGGAACAAATGTGGAGATAGGAAGAAAGATACTTTCGGAATCAGGGCTTAATCTTATTACGGCTATAGATTTACAGGATGCAGTCGGCAAGGTGGCCGCTATAGTAAATTCATGATTTCAGCTGGTTTTTCAAATACGCGAGGTAATATAAAGTGAGTATTTTTGTTAATAATAATACACGGCTTGTAGTTCAGGGTGTTACTGGCAAAGAAGGTCAATTCCATACGCGCCAATGCGTTGCTTATGGAACCAGCGTTGTTGCCGGTGTTACACCAGGAAAAGGCGGCCAGAAAATGGATGATGTGCCGGTTTTTAACACAGTAAATGAAGCCGTGAAAAAAACAGAGGCAAACTGCAGCATGATTTTTGTGCCTCCTCCTTTTGCTGCCGATGCAATAATGGAGTCAGCCGATGCCGGGATTGAACTTATAGTTGTTATCACAGAAGGAATTCCGGTTATGGACATGATGAAAGTTAAAAAATATATTTCGGGAGGAAAAAGCAGGATTATAGGACCTAATTGTCCCGGAATCATCACACCGGGAGAGTGCAAGGTTGGAATTATGCCCGGTCATATCCATAAGCCGGGAGGGCCTATCGGAGTGGTATCAAGATCAGGTACTCTCACATATGAGGTTGTTCATCAGCTGACACAAAAAGGAATAGGTCAGACCACCTGCATAGGTATCGGAGGAGATCCGGTAAACGGCACCAGTTTTATCGACTGTCTTGATGCATTCCAGAAAGATGAGCAGACTAAAGGCATCGTCATGGTAGGAGAGATCGGCGGAACCTCTGAAGAAGAGGCATCTGAATTTATTTTAAAGAATGTTACAAAACCGGTTATTGGTTTCATAGCAGGGATTACGGCTCCCCCGGGACGGCGAATGGGACATGCAGGTGCTATTATAAGCGGTAAAAGCGGAACTGCCCAAGGCAAAATTGAAGCAATGAAAAAAAGCGGAATACATATATGCGAAAATCTCGGTGCTCTTGGCGAGATATGTGTTTCGGTATTCAAAAATGCATGAAACATTTATTGTTCAATGTTTTACCCATTGCTGGGCCAGACTTTAACAAAGAATAAAATTCTTGACAAGAAATTCTTTTCAAGATAGGAGCCACGCAATAATAGCTTGTAATATATAATAAATTTATTAACCGAAGAATTGAGAAGGAAATAGAATCATGGATTATTCGACTTTAACTTTCAATAAAGAAAACGGGATCGGGTCTGCGACATAAATATGGGTAAAAACTTGACAAGGCGAGATATTTCGCCTATAGTCTGATTGCTTGTTAAGCATTCAGACTATAGGAGGAAGCCGATGGAAGAAACTATTGAAAGCTTGGAGATAGAGCGGGAACATTTATATAGGCAATTGCAAGAAACCGGAGATTTCCGGAGGGGAATCA
>NZ_JBAMMY010000218.1:0-25641 GCF_051233685.1 Desulfobacterium sp. N47 | reverse complement strand
TTTGCTGTCTTTTACCGCTATCCCCTCCAAAACATCTTTGATATGCAATGCGTTGAAAGGATATTTCGCCGACGTTAACACTTAAATCGACACGGTGGTCGCCTTGCGGCAAATCTTGACCGACTTATTAAATCTCCTCATAATGGTATAATTTCAGAACAATAAGTCAAAATGACCATTCATCTTTTAAAGACCTTTGAAGAATATTTAATCCTGCTATAATTCACAGAAGATGATAATTCCAACAGCAGGATTACATTGAGTATTTCAAGGAAATATACATAATTTTCAGACTGACCAAGAATAACAATAAGAACGGAGCTGTCAATATAAATTAAGAATATTATGTTGATATAACCGTAAAATATTTATACAAATTTAAAAATACTTTTTTTTGCACGCCTGCTTCATCCTTTCTTCATATATGGCCTGCTATGCTGCTGATACAAACTAAAAAAACCGTACATTTTAAAAAAACATTTTATTCACATTTTAAAGGGTATTACGCTAAAGAGGTAAGTTCACTTGAATGCACCTGTTTTTTCAGAAACAAACATGTGGTTAGATAAAGAAAATACTTCAATCTATTTGTTATTAATTATTATTGCAGCCTCGTTTGTTCTTATATGTGAGCTTGGCGTGATGCCTCTTTGGGGTTCGGAGGGAAGATGGGCTTTGATCTGTCGGCATATGTATAGATCGGCAGAGATATTCCGCCCCCTTATCGGAGATTCTTTACATTGGGACAAGCCTCTTCTTTCATACTGGCTGGTACTGCCTTTTGCATATATAAACGGTGGGGTCACAGAGGCGATATTAAGGATTCCATCGGCGATTTCCGCAATCTTTTTATTGTACTACACGTATGATATCGCCAGCATGTGGTTTGGAAAACGAACCGCAGTTTTGTCGGCAGCTGTTCTTATGACATCTTACGGCTATATATTCTGGGCACGTAATGCCCAGGTTGAGATGCTCAACACATTTTTTATCCTTTTTTCAATCCGGTACTTTTTAAAACACAAATCAGATACAAAACACGCATGGATCTACATATTTGGGATTATCATGGCTATCGGTGCAAACATGAAAGGACTTCCCGCATATGGGGTTCCGGTATTTTCCATAATCATTTTGCTCATAGTGAAAAAGGAATGGCCACCCGCCCTGACTTTGCGCAGTTGTATTGCAACAGCGATATTATCTCTTGCCGTATATTTAGCCTTTCCGCTAGCTGCCTCGTATTTCACAAAATCATGGGACCCGCTGCAACTTGTATGGCATGAAAACGTTGTAAGATTTTTTGAGCCTTTCGATCATAAAGGGCCTGTCTGGACTTATTTTATAAGAATCTTCGATCTGGCTGCTCCATGGTCTTTACTTTTGCCGGCCGCGCTTATACATTTACTTGTAAAATACAAAAAGCAACCTGCTTCCGTAAAAGAGTTGTTAGCTTTGTTTGGAGGTATCTTTATTTTTTTCACTCTTTCCGGTTCCCGCAGATCATATTATCTTCTGCCGATTATACCTTTTGCCTCTATTCTTGCAGCGCATTTATTGATCAGCTTTTCCGAATCTTCACTTTCACGTTTTACTGACCGTTTTGTTAAGGGTTTCGGCTTCCTTATAGGCTTTATCCTGATTGCCCCGCTTATCGCACTTGTTATTTATCCCAGGGTGTTTCCAATAGCTGCAGTAAAGCTATGGCCTGTTATAATGGCCGTGGCTTTGCTTTCACCATGTATTATATATTTTACCAATAAAAGACAGGTCGGGAAAATGGCAGGGACAATGGTAGTAATAACTTTTATTTATACTTTTGGCATAATTCCTCTTTCCGAGCAATTGCCTAATTTAAGATCACAGGTAGCAGAGGTAAAATCTTCGGAAAGAGTGTGTGCTTTTTTACCCAAACAAATAGACCCTGTTTTGTACTATATGGATCAGCCCTGCCCGGTTCTTTCCGATGAAGCCGCAGCTTATGATTGGGCTGTGAAGAATAAAGGCATTGTAATAGCAAGTGATAAATTATCGGATAAAAGATGGCTGACTATAGTCAAATCTCGTAAATGGGATGCAGTAGCGGCAATTACCCCGGAGCAGGAAACGGATATACAAATCAATAAATAAGAAAACAGGCTGTACTGATAAAAGCCGGTTTTTATTTTAATATAAATCCTTAAAATATATACTGATTATCTATAATACTTTTAGAATAATAAAAACAAAACATAATAAGCGCTAAAAGAAAGGAAAAAGACATGAAGGCAGTTGTTCTGGCTTACCATAATATTGGTTGTGCAGGGATAGAAGCGCTATTAAAAAACGGCTTCGATATAAAAGCGGTATTTACCCATGAAGATGATCCCGGAGAAAACCTGTGGTTCAAATCTGTTGCTGAGCTTGCGGCAGCCAACGATATCCCGGTATATGCTCCGGATGATATCAATCATTTGTTATGGGTGGAAAAGATAAGAGAAATGGAGCCGGATATTTTGTTTTCATTTTATTACCGGAATATCGTGGACAAAAACATTCTTGATATTATGCCTTCCGGCGCTCTCAATCTGCACGGGTCGCTTCTTCCCCGTTATCGCGGGCGCTGTCCGGTTAACTGGGTACTTGTAAACGGAGAAAAGGAAACCGGCGTTACTCTTCATTATATGACTCCACAACCTGATGATGGTGACATAGTCGGACAAAAGCGGGTTGGTATTGATGATGAAGATACAGCCTTAAGCCTGCACAAAAAACTTGAAATGGCTACAGCAAGCCTGATGGACGAACTTTTACCGGCAATTATTGAAAAACGTTCCGAACGCATTCCCCAACAGCATTTGCTGGCTAGCTATTTTGGCGGACGTAAACCTGAAGACGGTGAAATCAACTGGAATCAAAATGCCACCGATGTTCGTAACCTTGTACGCGCAGTAACCAGGCCATATCCCGGAGCCTTTTCCTATATAGGTAACCGCAAAACCTTTTTCTGGCAGGTCAGTTTGGCACAAACAACCGAAGAAGCGAGCCCGGGCACGGTGCTTTCCGCAAATCCTCTTAAGATTGCCTGTGGTAATGGTGCTGTGCAAGTAATGTTTGGACAGCCTGAAGACGGTATTTATATGAGCGGCCGTCAGCTTGCCGAAGAACTCAATCTGGCAAAGGGGATGAAGTTTAACGGACGGGTGGAAATACTTCTGGAGCAGCAACGCAAAAAAACCGTTCTTATTCTCGGAGTAAACGGTTTTATTGGTAACCATCTCAGTGAACGGCTGCTTGATAGCGGGCGCTACGAAGTATACGGTATGGATCTTTCAACCAGTGCAATAAACCGTTTGCTTGAAAGGCCCGGTTTTCATTTTAAGGAAGGCGACATAGGAATCATGCATGAGTGGATAGAATATCATGTCCGCAAATGCGATATTATACTGCCGCTTGTTGCTATTGCCACACCCATAGAGTACGTGCGAAATCCTTTGCGGGTATTTGAACTCGATTTTGAGGAAAACCTTCGTATTGTCCGTTACTGTGTCAAATACAAAAAAAAGCTCATCTTCCCTTCAACTTCTGAAGTTTACGGCATGTGCACTGACTCTGAGTTTGACGAGCAGCGTTCAAATTTCGTCCTTGGCCCCATACATAAACAACGCTGGATATATTCGTGCGGCAAACAAATGCTCGATCGGGTAATCTGGGCATATGGTGCAACCAATGGTTTGAACTTCACTTTGATTCGCCCCTTCAACTGGTTAGGGCCAAGGCTTGACACTCTCGCCTCAGCCCGAATCGGCAGCTCCCGTGTAATAACCCAGTTTATTCTCAATCTGGTGGAAGGCAGACCAATTCGTCTGGTGGACGGCGGCTGCCAGAAACGCTGCTTTACTGATGTTAAAGACGGCATTGATTGCTTATTTAAAATTATTGAGGATAAAAACAATAACAGCAATGGCCGGATTTTTAATATCGGAAATCCGGATAACGAAAAGAGCATGGCTGAACTTGCAGAAATTTTAATTGAAAAATTTTCCGCTCATCCGCTTAGAAAACATTTTCCGCCTTTAGCCGGTATCCGCAGAATCGAGGCCCGTTCATTTTACGGCGAGGGTTACCAGGATGTTGAACACAGGCGTCCTTCCATACGTCAGGCTAAAACATTGCTCGGATGGGAGCCTGTAGTGTCATTCGCCCAGTCTGTTGAAGAAACACTGGATTTCTTTCTTACGGATCTGGTTGGAGAAACGGGACAGATTAAATAATTGCTGGTGAATTTGGTTAATGCGGAAATTAAAACATGCTGAATATTTCTGACAATCCCGAAGAAGGCTACTCATGGTTAAGGCTGGCCGCCGTTTTATTTATTTTTCTGATTGCCTGTATCTGGGCGCAGCCTTTCCGTGATATCGGCCCTGAAACCCGTAATGCCCTTATGGCCCGGGAAATGATAGAAGGCGGAATAAGCCTTATCCCAAAAGCGCTTGGACGTCCTTATCCGGATTATCCGCCTCTTTACTTCTGGCTTGAAACTCTTTTTTCAATCCCTCAGGGCCATATCAGCACCTTAAGTGCAGTACTTCCCAGCGCCCTTTCCGCTGTCGGAATTCTGGCGCTTACATTTTTCTTTGGGAGTACTATCAGCTTACGCACAGGCTGGTTTTCAGTATTGATTCTTGCCACCATCCCGAAATTCTGGCTTGAGGCAGGAAGCGTCACAATTGATATGCTTCTTGCTTTTCATACTACTGCAACCATTCTTTGTCTATATTTTAAAGATCATGAACACCGTTTTAAATATAAAATTGCATACACTGCGGGCGCGGGCCTTTTTCTGGTGTTTGCTTTTCTCACTAAAGGTCCTATAGGAATAGTTCTTCCGGCAATATCATGGGGCGGATATCTTCTCTGGGAGAGACGCTGGAAGAATTTTTTTTCATTTACCTTGTTTATGGCCTCTGTTGGGCTTTTGTGCATAGCAATTGAATTGTTTATTGTTTACTCTACCGGTGGCAGACAACTGGTAGATGATGTTATCAAGATGCAGGTTACCAGCAGATTAACGGATAAAGCCAATAAACCGTTTTATTATTATCTTAAATGCATGCTGGAAATGGGCAATATCTGGTGGCTTGTTGTTATTTCAGGATTAACCTGTTCCGGTGCCGCAAAATCTGAAAAAAGTATATTTTCCCGCTTTTACAAAATAGTAACGGCGCACCGTGCAAACCGCCTGGCAATTGTATGGTTTTTGGGAACACTTGCTATTTTTACAATCGCAACCTCAAAACATTCCCGATATCTTTTGCCCCTCTATCCGGCTGCGGCTGTTGTTTTTGCTTCCTTATTAGAAAACATTTTTAAAAATGGCCCCATTTTATATGAAAACATCTGGCAAAATATCATAAACGTTTTAACCGGAATAATATTGCTGGCCGGTTTGCTTTTTCCCTTTTTATATAAACAATCGGTTTTTGTTCCTCTTTCATTCGTTTTTATCTGGTTTGCAGCAGGAATAGCAATGTGGCTATATATCAAAACAAGAATAAAAGAAAAAGATCGCCTTATCGCCCTGATACTGCTTTTTCTTATGGCAGGGCTTTCCGGGGCAAATCTATTAGTAATCCCGGCTTTTTCACGCATGGCTTCAGGACGGGCATTTGTGGAAGCTGCCGAATCAAAAGTTGATTCTAAACTTCCCATGGTTATTTACGGGATAAATCCTGATGGTGACGGCGTTAAATTTGCTCTGTACAGCAAACACAAACCTTCTGAGCTTCATTTTATAAATACTGCCGAAGAATTAAATTCAATAGAAAAGCCCTGCCTTCTTATCTCACGGCTTGATAATAAAACTGAACTCAAGAGTATTTTGCCTGAAAATAATTGCGATAAGATGGCGGAAGGTAAAATCTACTCAAAGCAATTTATTGCCTGTCTGCTTGATTCAGGAAAAGTAAAATAGGCAAGCTATGGCCAAAGAAATAAAGAAATATACTTTAGCACTGATTGGCTTATACCTTTTATGCTATATATTGCCGCTTGGATACAGGGATCTGGTAATTCCGGACGAAACACGCTACGCCGAGATTGCCAGAGAAATGATTGCAGGCAGAGACTGGATAGTTCCCCACCTTAACGGCCTGCGATATTTTGAAAAGCCTGTTTTAGGCTACTGGGCGCATGCCGCCTCTATTATGCTTTTTGGAGAAAACAATTTTGCCGTTCGTTTTCCTTCAGCTCTTGCTGCAGGGTTATCGGCCTTTTTGATTTATTTGCTGGTACATAAAGTTTACCGAAAAGAGGATAATAAAAATAACCCTCTGCCTGTTCTTGCAACGCTTATCTTTCTTACCACTTTTGAAGTATTAGGCATTGGTAACACGGCTGTACTCGACAGTATATTTTCTTTCTTTCTGACCGCTTCCATAGCCTTATTTTTTATTGCATCCGAAGCTACCTGCAAATCTGCAAAAGAAAAGCAGTTTTTACTTTTATCCGGGATATTCTGCGGCCTTGCATTTCTTACCAAGGGCTTTCTCGCCTTTGCCATTCCCGTGATAGTGATAACACCATATTTTATCTGGCAGAAGCGTTATAAAGATTTGCTGCGCATGAGCCTGATTCCTCTTGTTTCCGCCACAATTGTATCTTTGCCGTGGAGCATTGCCATTTACTCAAAAGAACCCGATTTTTGGCGGTACTTTATCTGGAATGAACATATCCGCCGATTTATGGATAAAAGCGCACAGCATAGTTCAGCATTTTGGGTTTTCCTGCTTATTTCACCGGCCACAATACTGCCCTGGACATTTTTAACTCCGGCTGCGATGAGGGGAATAAAAATGCATATCAAAGACCTTGATACAGCCACCGGACGTCTTGCGCGGTTTTGTGTTTGCTGGCTTGTGTTGCCGTTTTTGTTCTTTTCCGCTTCAAAAGGCAAACTAATAACTTATATTCTTCCCTGCTTCCCTCCTTTTGCCGTTCTTTTGGCGTTCGGACTTTCTGAAATTCCTGAAAAAGTGAAAAGCAGGTCATTTAAACTCGGAGTTATTTTTGCCGGTTCTTTATTCCTGCTGATACTTCTTGCTTTTACCTTTCTTCAGCTTTTCGGGTACCATGGTTTCCATCCTTACAGCCAGTCACGGAAAGTACTGATGGTTATAAATAGTTTACTTTTTTTTATTCTCTTCTGTGGTCTTTGTCTTAAAAGCCAAAACAGCAGATCCGGAGTTTTTCTATTTGTAATTGCACCACTTCTTTTATTTTTTTCCGCTCATTTTGTTGTCCCTGATTTGACTGTAGAAAAGAAAATGCCCGGCGTTCTTCTTGAACGAAATAAGCAGGATATAGGACAGGATACTGTGCTTTTATCCGATTCAAGTACTGTCAGCGCTTTATGCTGGTATCTGAAGCGAAACGATGTTTACCTGGTTGAAAGCGCCGGTGAACTTGATTATGGAATTAAATATACTGATTCAACAAAAAGAATGACTGATATCGAATCAACAGCCAGCCTGATAAATAAAAACCCTGGTAATGTTGTTCTGATATCCAAAATTAAAAACATCCGCAGATGGAAAGACCGGCTTCCCGAACCTGTTTATCGGGATGATAACGGCTCCGAAGGTTATATGTTATGGCGGTATTAAAATATTATAGCCGACCTTCTCTCCGCTTGCTTTATCAATAAATACTGCCGAATCATGAACAATGTGCAGATAACATTGCTGATAAAATATATCACTCGAGTTTGTTAATTTTGTAGGAGAAGATTTCTTTTATAGCATTTTTAATAATATTCCGATTGCAGCTTATTCCGATTTATTGGGTGAGGTGCGTATGCGAACCGCAGAAAATTGACTCATTGCTTCGAGGACGTCCCAGTAATACTATAAATTGCATGCAGGCGGACAAGGTTTACGGCTTCGTGGGATTTATCTCTTTGGGGCTGCACAAGTTTCATGTAAACGAATATGCCGCCGTTGGCGAAAGGGAGATTCCGATTCTGCGGTTCGCATACGCACCCTCACCCAAACGGAACAGATTTATGACAATTGCTATAGCGTTTTCTCTTGTCTGAAATGTTTTCCAACCCGCCTGAATCAGGGAGAATGATGTCAGAACATACCAAATACAGTTTATTAATTTTAATAGCAGGAATCATTTGTTTCAGTTCATTTCTTCCAAATGACTATCTTGGGCTTGATGACCGGTATGCAGTTTTCGCGCAGGAAATGCTTCGTAACGGGCCGACATTTTTCCCGACTTCATATGGAAAACCATATCCCGATTATCCCGCTACTACTACTTTAATGACTTACTTTGCATCGCTTCCCGGAGGCAGGGTTACACCATTTACTGCAACCATTCCAACTGCCATAGCATCAGCTTTGATTCTGATGCTCATTTTTCGTATAGGGGCTATCCATTCATTGCGATGGGGACTTGCCGGAGTTGGTTTTCTGCTTCTTACCAAAACGTTTATAAGCCTGTCACGCTGTGTTTCTCCGGATCAGTTTGTAAGCATGTTCACAGCATTAGGATTTTATATTATCTACAGTGCTGATATGTCAGGAAATAATAGGCGCCTTTTTTGGATACCGTTTGTCTTTGCCGGTGGTTTTTTGGTTCGTGGACCCATTGGGCTTATAATTCCTGCAGCAGTAGTCTGCACGTACTGTCTTATGGATAAAAAACTAAAATTATTTTCCACCATGGCTTTGTCTGCAGTACTGTCTATGGTTTTATGCAGTGCCGGACTTCTTTCAGCTGCAAAATACCAGGGCGGTGATGCATTTATGAATGATGTTATACAGATGCAGGTCATGGGCAGGCTATATGAAAAAGGCCACGGAATTTTATATTATTTTTCGGAAAGTTTTTATAAGTACGCAATATGCTATCCTGCTGCCATCATTACTATAATTATCTTCTGGAATAAAATATGGAAACGTGAAGAGTCTGAATACAGGCTTTTGGCAAAACTTATAATATGGGCGTTTATTGTATTAATAGGCATGTCAATTGTTTCAGCTAAAAAAGAAAGATATATCCTGGCTGCCATGCCTGCATTGGCGCTTATCTCAGGCTGGTTGATAAACGGGGAAAAGGATGAAGTCAGAGCATTTAAGCTGAAACAGGCTTTCCTCCGGCTTTGTAAATTCATTCCGGCTTTAGCGTGTATATGTGTGGTAGCTATTGGATATTTTAATTTATTAAACACGGAAATTAATTGGCATGTGGCTTCAATGTTAACCGGTATTTTAGCCATAGGAGTATGGGTAGCAGATAAACATCTGAAAAGTGAAATAAATGAGATTTTAAAAATGGGAGCCGGTGTATTAACGTTATTAATATTGATAATTAACATTTCAGAACCTTATGCTTGTGCCATTGAAGAAAGCAGGCCATTTGTGGAAAAAGTAATATCAATGCAGGAAAAGAGACCAGGCCGTATAGTATTATATCAACTAGTACGAGACGGTGAAGCGCTTAAATTTCTCGCAATATATGAAAAACCTGTTTATCCGCAATTCATCGATAAGGCGGAAGAAATAACCTCATGCCGACCCGGATCATATATCATAGTTGCTGAGAAGGCTTTTAAACAACTGCCTGAGAAAGTAAAAACCTTCATGACAATAGCATACAAAGGCAAACTAGACGGAGATGAATATTTAGTATTATTAAGAAAATTACGAGAATAAGAAGATCGATAATGATTGCGATGACGGCGAAGAACATGAACGAGCACGAAGAAGGATGAAAAATGTAGTTATAAAAGTGTGCGAAGAAATTTTACCCTTGCTATCACAATGGAGGCAAAAATGATTACTGTAGAAAATCTGGTCAAGCTATACGGCGGCTATACCGCTCTGGATGGGCTGATGTTCAGTGTAGATGACGGCGATATCTTCGGCTTTCTCGGGCCGAACGGAGCGGGCAAGACCACGACGATCCGCATTTTGACGGGCATCCTCAAAGCGGATTCCGGGAAGGTCATCATAGGCGGTCACGATGTGTTTGAGGATCGGATGGCGGCGAAGAAAATCATGAATGCCCTTCCGGAATCAAACGGTTACTACGAATGGATGACCGCCTGCGAATATCTGCGGTTCTTTTCCAGGCTTTATGGCGAGTTGATTTCAAAAGATCATATTTATCCCCTGCTGGCTGATGTGGGGCTGAAGGGAAAGGAGGGCGATCTCGTCCGCACATTTTCCCGCGGAATGAAGCAGAGGCTCGGCATAGCCAGGGCGATTGTAAACAGGCCGAAGCTTCTGATCCTTGACGAACCTACCAATGGGCTTGACCCCATCGGCAGAAGGGATATTCACGATTTGCTGATAGAACTCAACAAGATACATGGTACAACCATATTCCTCTCCACACATCTGCTGGACGATGTTGAGAGGCTCTGCAACCGGATCGCCATCATCAATTACGGGAAGATCGTCAAGATGGCCGATGTCAAAGAGATGAAGGGAAAGATCGAGGACATCTTCTTTCTTTCCACCGGGAAGGAGGTTCTATGAAAACGGCATATATCATGCAAAAAGAGATCCGGGAGAGCATCCTGACTGCGAAGGGTTTCTCCTGGTATATCATCACCTCGGTTATTCTGAGCATCCTGAGCTATCTGTTTCTGACCAACGGGGAACTCAGCCTCCTCGACCAGGGACAGATGATTTATATGCTGATGAATTTCATCGCGGCACTTGGCGTTTTGATGGGTATCGTGGCTGGAGCGGACGCTTTTGCGGGTGAAATGGAAAGAGGAACGATAGAGGCGCTCTTACTGAGTCCTCTGAACAAAACCGAAATTGCAATGGGGAAGTTGGGCGCCGTACTGATCAACTGGGCTATCATCTTCGCCATTTCACTACCCTATCTGCTGATCGTAGGCAAGGTGGAGCAGAACACACTGACCGGCATTCTCTATTTCGTGGTCCTTGGGACCCTCCTCTCCCTGATCTTCTCAGCCTTTTCCATGGGACTTTCGGCAAGGATCAAATCCATGAAAAACACGCTTATCATCTCCTTTATGATCTTCCTTCTGGCTGGAACGCCCATCTTCCTTTCCGCGGCTCAGAGAATGACATGGTTCGGAATGATCCTTGATTTCATCAACCCTTTTGCTGCTGCGATCAACACCTTCGACAGCGTCGTAATCGACAGTCAGGGCTTTGGCTATCAGATCATGCGGATTGCCGTCATCTGTTTTTATACCCTGCTGTCGTTGTGGTTTTTAAAAAGAAGCATCAACAAGCTTGAAATATGAGGTAAGAAGATGAGGAAAACTATCATCATTGCAACAGTGCTGCTGGCCATAACTGTGTATTGCAGACCCGCTTCTGCAAACGACCCTATAACTGCATCAATCAAACCGCCGTCGATTCAGGCGAACATGGGCGACCGAATCATCTATACCGGAACGATCACTAATAACACGGACAAGCCCATCACCAACGTCATTGCCTATATCTCGCTGGCGAATGTTACGCAGGATAAGGAAGCGCCGATGGACCTTGAGGACTGGAACGCCAATAAGGCAATCAAAATAGACTCAATCCCGCCGCGCGGGAACTACATGGGGCAGTGGCCGATGAGGCTGATAGATTCCGGAAGCTATGTGGCCTACATCACGGTTGTTGACAAGAACATCGCGACGCCAATCAGCAGCACGATGTCGCCTCTGGAGATCAAAAGGCTCATCAGGTTGAATCCCCATAACATCCTGCCTGTGGCAATCGGCGAGCCGATCCTCATAGGCGCTGTTTTCATATTCATTACCTTCAAAAGGAAAAAGAGATAAACTTGGGCCATGCCCCCATCATTTAATGCAGGATATACTATGATACATAAAATAAAAGACCGAAAGATACGGTGCCTCTTTTTTATTATTCTCGTCGCCCTTCAGGGATGCGCCATCTATCATCCACAACCCATTGATAAACGGAACGTCAGCGAGAGTCTGAAAGCCCCGGATCAGTATCTCCTCAGAATTCAGGCAAGGGAACTGAAACATCCGTTTTTGAAACCGGTCGATATGGATCCGAACAAGGGTCTTACACCTGAAGGGGCGGCCGTCATCGCCGTCCTGGCTAATCCGGCGCTAAAGGCCGCCCGGGATAAAAGGGGCATAGCTGCAGCTCAGCTTTTACAGGCCGGCATCCTCCCCAACCCGCAGTTATCGTATAACCTCGATTTTCCTACGGGGGGAAATACACAGGGCACCGTAAACGCCTTTGGACTGAACCTGTCGTGGAATCTGATGTCTCTCGTTGTGAGAAGATCACAGGTTGATGCGGGCCGGGCCGAAGCGAACTCAGTCGACCTTGATATTGCCTGGCAGGAATGGCAAATAGCTCTTGCCGCAAGAATGCATGTTTATAATCTGATATTTCTGAAGGAACTGATAGCAACTGCGCAAAACCAGGAAGATGTTCTCAAGGAAAATCTTGCGACAACGCAGATGGCCTTCGATTCGGGCGATGTGACCGAGGTTGATCTATCGGCCGCCCAAGCTGCTCTCGATAAGGCTCACAACACAGTGCTGATCGCCAGGCAACAGTATGAACAGGAAAGACTATCGCTCAACCAATCAATCGGGCTTCCCACCGGAGCAACAGGTTTCTCTCCGTACCGGTCTTGAATTGCCCTTAATTAAGCATATCCCGTCTCTTGAAAAGACGATGGAAGGAGTACAGGAGAGAAGGCTCGATCTCGTAGCACTGAGGTTCGGCTATCAAAGTCAGGAGGCTCGTCTCAGAACCGCCATCCTCAGTCAATTTCCTTCCCTTGACCTCGGTACTTGCACACTCCAGGGACACAGGCAATGTCGGCACAACAGGCTTCAGTATAGGCCTGGCTATCCCCTTGTTCAACAGGAATCAGGGTCAGATCGCCATAGAAAAGGCAACACGAACCCAGCTTTTCGATGAATATTCGGCGCGTCTTTTTGAAGCCCGATCCACCATAGCTGCAGCCATCGCAGATATAAGGTCGATCAAGGAGCAGATTGGTGCGGCGGAAAAATTCATACCGGTAATAAGAAAGCTTGTTGACACGTACCGTATTGCCCTGCTTGAGGGTCACGCCGATGTTATCACTTACTATAATTCTCTCAACGAGCTTTTTACTAAACAGATGGATCTCCTGACATTGAAAAAGGATCTGTGCAACCGCGCAATCGCTTTGGAAATAGCATCAGGACAATTTATCATAAATGTTGATACGAAAGGAACACCGCAATGAAACACCCGATTGTAATCGGTCTGGCTGCGGGAGCGATCCTGCTTTTTGCCGGGATAGGATACATAGTTTTCAAGCACCCAAGTGATTCGGTTACCGGACAGCCTCCGGTCACTTCCATTAAGGAAGAAACGCCGGTTGCACACGTCAAGACGGAGCTTCTTAAAAATGGAACCATTGATGAGATCATTCTCGCCTACGGAAACGTAATCCCGGCCCCGGGTGCCCAGACCACAATATCCGTGCCTTTTGAGAGCCGCATCATACGTCTCATGGTAAATGAAGGGCAGGAGGTCTCCCAAAACGACCCCCTGCTGGAACTCGGACCTAGCCCGGATACCCATATGAAGCTCAAACAGGCCCAGGGAACCTATAATGCGGCTAACCAAGCTCTGAAGAATATGGAGAGGAAATTCCAGCTCAGACTCGCCACAAATGACCAGCTTCTACAGACGCAACAGATATTGGAACAAGCCCGGCTGACAATTGACAGCATGAAGAGTCAGGATATCGGCGGCCAGAAGGAATTAAAAGCCGAAGTTGATGGTTTGGTCAGCAAGGTATCGGTAAATGAGGGCGCATTGGTTCCGGCAGGCGCTCCTCTCCTGCAACTGGTTCCCCGAAACCGGCTCGAGATGAGATTAGGGGTGGAGCTGGAGGATATTGATAATATCCACGAGGGCATGCCTGTAGACCTGTCGCGGGCACCGAAACAGACTGGCATCGTTTCCGGCAAGGTACGTAAGGTATCACAATCGGTCAACTCCTCTACGCATCTCGTAGATGTTTTTATCTCCATTCCTCCCGGTTCGGCTTTCCTTTTGGGTCAGTATGTTTCAGGCCGAATTGTCGTAGGTTCGGTCAAAGGCCTTATCGTACCAAGAAACGCAGTCTTACCCGAAGGGGATCATTTTGTTCTTTTCGTCGTGAGAAGCGGCAGAGCTGTGAAAAAGGATGTACGGTTACTCGCCGAAAACTCCCGCGAGGCGGTCATTAAGGAAGACAGCCTACGACCGGGAGATGAGGTGGTTACAGTCGGTAATTATGAGTTAAAAGACAACATGTCAATCGTTGGAGAACCTATCAAATGAACGTATCAGAATGGATGGCAAGCCATCGCAAATCGATCCTTTTTCTTTTAGCTGTTCTTATTGTTGCGGGCGCTCTCAGCAGCTTGCGTACGCCGGCTTCTCTTTTCCCTCACATTGATTTTCCCAGGGTAAGAATCGAGCTTGACGCAGGAGATCGGCCTGCAGACCGGATGGGCGTTGAAGTGACCTGGCCGGTCGAGGAAGCGGTCCGCTCCGTCCCCGGAGTTCGAACCATCCGATCGACCACGAGCAGAGGCAGCGCTGAGATTTTGGTCAATTTCGACTGGGGACAGGACATGGTGGCCGCCGCTTTGCAAGTGCAATCAGCCGTCAGCCAGATCGCAGGCACCCTGCCCAAAGGCACCACATTCAACGTCCGCAGAATGGACCCCACGGTTTTTCCGGTTCTCGCCTATAGCCTTTCCTCAGACGTGAAGTCACCAGTCAGCCTTCGGGATACGGCCATCTATCAGCTCCGTCCCCGTTTGTCGACAGTCACGGGTGTCGCAACTGTCGAGGTCCAGGGTGGAGATACTGAGGAGTACCATATTACTGTCGATCCGCTTAAACTGGCGTCTTACGGCATGTCACTCGATGATGTATCAAAAGCTCTCTCCGCCTCGAATGTGATCGAAGCGGTCGGCAGACTAGAAGATCACTACAAGCTCTACCTTGTTATTTCCGACACAAGACTCCTTACACTTGACGAGATCGGTGAGACGGTGCTAAGGTCGGGAGACAACGGAGTGGTTACACTAAACGACATCGCGACAATAAGCAAGGGCGCCATACCGCAATGGACAAAGATCACGGCGGATGGTCACGATGCGGTTCTTTTCCAGGTCTACCAGCAGCCCGGTGGGAACACCGTCAGTATAGCCCAGGAACTTAAGGCGAAACTTGACACATTCCGGAAACAACTTGCGGCAGACATCAAGATAGGGAACTGGTACGATCAAAGCGAGCTTATCATATCTTCCGTGTCGAGTGTAAGAGATGCCATTCTCATCGGCATCGTTCTGGCCGCCCTTATTTTACTGGTATTTTTGCGAAGTTTCAGGATCACCCTCATCGTCATCATCACCGTGCCTGCCCCGTTCTGGCCGCAACAGTTATGCTCCTGTATGTGCTTCATATGAGCTTTAACATAATGACTCTTGGGGGGATGGCAGCGGCCGTTGGCCTTATCATAGATGATACGGTAGTTATGGTTGAGCACATAATTCGCCGCCACAGAGATGATACTCTACAAGGCGTGGGCAAGAGCATTGCGGCGGCCCGGCAACTCTCAAAGTCACTCATAGGCTCTTCCGCATCGACCATCGTAGTCTTTGCTCCTCTTGCCTTCCTCTCAGGAGTTACCGGCGCCTTCTTCAAGGCCCTTTCTCTCACTATGGCCCTTAGTCTCATCATTTCTTTCTTCGTAGCTCGGCTTGCCGTGCCTTTACTGGCGGATCACTTTCTCCGGCGTGAAGAAGAAACGGGGGAAAAAGAGGGCCGGCTCAGCACATGGTTACGGTCGTCCTATGAAAAACTTATGGCAAGGGCGCTTAATAAGCGCTTCTATGTGCTTACCGCTCTTCTTATTCTGGTTGCTGCGGGCTGGTTCAGCTACAAGCATATCAGTTCAGGCTTTATGCCGCCCATGGACGAAGGCGGTTTTATTTTAGACTACTGGGCTCCTCCCGGAACTTCGCTCACCGAATCGGACCGTCTTCTGAGGCAGGTTGAAACAATACTTCAGGCTACTCCGGAGGTGAAAACATATTCCCGCCGCACAGGCATTCAGCTTGGCGGCGGAATCACCGAGACAAACCAGGGGGATTTTTTTATCAAGCTCAAACCATTTCCCAGACGTCCTATCGAACAGGTGATGGACAACGTAAGAACGAGGGTCGAACATTCCGTACCGGGACTGCAGATAGAACTTATACAGTTGATGGAGGACCTGATCGGAGACCTGGCCGGAACGCCTCAACCCGTAGAAGTCAAGTTATATTCCGATGATGAGAGTCTTCTCAAGCGTTTGGGTCCGGCTGTAGCCGGCACCATCAAGAGAATCCCCGGAGTTGTGGATGTAAAAGACGGTATCCTCATCGCCGGGGATGCCCTTGATATCAGGGTAAATAGGGTAAAAGCATCCCACGAAGGTGTCGATCCGGACATGGTAACACGGATGGCAATGGATTATCTGACCGGCACGGTGACTACCCAGATTCAAAAAGACCCGAAGATGATAGGCGTTCGGGTCATGATTCCTCCCAAAATGAGAGCGACTGCAAATGAAATTGGGAATTTGCAGCTATGCGCGCCCGACGGACATTATTTTCCTGTCAAACGGGTCGCCACCCTTACCTTTATTACCGGACAGCCCGAGATTACCAGGGAGGACATGAAACGTATGATCGCGGTAACCGGCCGTATCAGCGGCCGTGATTTGGGTTCGGTAATAAAAGATGTCAAATCGGCGCTCAACCGGCCCGGGCTTCTGCCACCGGATCTCTATTACAGCCTTGGCGGTCTGTACGAACAGCAGCAAACCGCCTTTGCCGGCCTCATCGCCGTGTTTGGCGCCGCTGTCCTTCTTGTGTTTCTCCTTCTCCTCTTTTTATACGAAAGATTCTCCATAGCCCTTGCGATAATCTTCACTACCCTCCTGTCTGTTGCCGCCGTGTTCATTGGCCTTGCAGTTACCTCAACGGAGCTTAATATCTCTTCCATGATGGGCATGACGATGATAATAGGCATCGTTACCGAAACTGCCATTTTTTATGTGTCCGAATACGATGAAATCAGAACTGACGGAAAACTTAAGCACGGGGATTTGATACTTGCAGGCGCTAACCGGATGCGTCCCATAATTATGACCACCCTTGCCACAATCCTTGCACTAGCGCCCCTTGCCTTTGCTATAGGACAGGGATCAGCCATGCAACAGCCGCTTGCTATTGCGATCATTTCCGGGCTTGCCATCCAGTTGCCGCTTGTTTTGATCGTGCTTCCCGTTCTTTTGA
Organism: Desulfobacterium sp. N47; assembly: GCF_051233685.1. Lineage (NCBI taxonomy): Bacteria > Pseudomonadati > Thermodesulfobacteriota > Desulfobacteria > Desulfobacterales > Desulfobacteriaceae > Desulfobacterium > Desulfobacterium sp. N47. The sequence goes on along the minus strand of NZ_JBAMMY010000218.1, from coordinate 8,288 downwards.
CACTGGGCCGCAAGAGATAATCAAGCAAACCAATATTATAGCATTTGTCACAAATCTGTTCCGTTTGGGCATAAGTATCCACAACAAATTAGAACAAAGCAATCGGAATATTATTATGGCAAACGCTATAATACTTCCGCAAGGATACCATAATGCAATGGGGTATCCGGATCTTCCGGATACCCCATTTATATCATAATAAGTTTTTATTATAAATATATCTAGAAAAGACCGCTTACTTTTCCTGTGTCTGTATCAACATCAATTCTTCTGAATGCCGGATTTGAGCTTGTTCCGGGCATGAGGCTGATGGTTCCTGCACAGGGACACAGGAATTTAGCACCTGAATAAATCAAAACGTCCCGGATCGGAAGTGTCCAGCCCTTTGGAACACCCTTTAGTGTCGGTTCATGGGTAAGGCTTAAATGAGTCTTAACCATCATAGTTGAAAAGTCAGCATATTTGGGATCGCTTTCAAGCATTTTGGCTTTTGTTTCTGCTTCGGGACTCCATGATACGCCGTCTGCTCCGTATACTTCTTTTGCTATAAGGGCAACTCTGTCACGAAGCTTCATCTCGAGAGGATAAAGGAATTTGAATTTATTATCTTCATTACATGCATCAATTACAGCATCAGCAAGCTCAAGAGCACCTTCTCCGCCCTTTTCCCAATGTCTGGATTCGGCGCAACGTGCGCCGGCTGCCTCAGCCACTTTCTTAACAAGGGCCACTTCCGCATCCGTATCGGTATAGAACCTGTTTATACAAACAACCGGGTTTATGCCGGCTTTCCGGATTACGTTTATCATGTGAACCATATTTGCGGTGCCTTTTTCAACCAGGCCGAGATTTTCCTTGGTATATGCTTCATCCAGCGCTTTTCCTGCAACAACCCTGGGTCCGCCGCCATGCATCTTGAGTGCGCGGATTGTGGAGGTAAGCACTGATACGTGGGGTTTCAAACCGCTGTTACGGCATTTTACGTTCCAGAATTTCTCAAATCCGATATCTGCTGCAAAACCGCTTTCTGTAACATGATAATCAAACATTTTAAGACCAATGCGGTCTGCGATGATGGATGACTGCCCTACAGCTATATTTGCAAACGGTCCGGCGTGAATCATACAGGGTTGATATTCGGCTGTACTTAAAAGTGTGGGGTTAATTGTGTTTCTCATAAAAGCGGTCATGGCGCCACCGACTTCAAGGTCTCCTGTTGTAACCGGTTTGCCGCTCTTGTCGAAAGCAACCGTAATTTCATCAAGGCGTTTTCTCAAATCGGCAAGATCCTTTACTATTGCAAGGATAGCCATGCATTCGGAACCGACAGCGATTCCAAACTTGGATTGCATTGTAAAACCATCTGTTCTTCCGCCAAGGCCGATGATGATGTTTCTTAAAGCCTGTGCACAGAAATCAATTATCCATCCCATTTCAACACGAGTCGGATCCACATCAAGACGGCGCATTTTGGTAAGTCTTGCCAATTGTTCGTCATTATAATTTCTTTCATGCTGCATACGTGCTGTCAATGCAACCATGGCAAGATTATGGGCGTTCATAATGTCATTGATATCGCCTGTAAGCCCCAAAGAAAACTCTGTCATGGGAATAATAAGTGCGTTACCGCCGCCTGCAGCTGTTCCCTTGACATTCATGGTTGGTCCGCCTGAAGGTTGTCTCAAAGCTCCGCCAACGCTTTTTCCGCGCATGCCGAGGCCTTCCATGAGGCCTACAGAGGTCGTGCTTTTGCCTTCACCAAGCGGTGTGGGGGTAATGGCAGTAACTTCAATATATTTGCCATCTTCATTTTTCTCAAGGCGGTTCATTATTTTAAGAAAATCAAGCTTTGCGAGCCTGCCCATAGGTAGAATTTCATCGGGCATAAGGCCAAGTTTCTCTCTCCATTTTTCCGGCGATGGCATGTTGACTTCCGCTGCTTCGGAAATCTGCCAGTCAGCCATTTTTACCGCATCATAAGCCATCTTTTAAATTCTCCTTAATTTTTTAATAGTTTCATGTGCTGGAACTGATTTATCCAGTTCCTGTTATATTGCCTGCATTTGCTTCAATTTAAAAATGGATATCAATAATTGATATCTTGGTAAAAAATCAAAATGACTTTCTACCCGGCAGAAGAGGGCTTCTCATTTCCCGCCGCTTGAAGTAATTTGAAGCGATTCCATCCTAAGTCCAGGCCAAAACTTATTTTATCCAGGCCTGTTTGCGGACTATTACTTGTTTATCAATATTGCTGAATAATAATTGATTTTAGCTGGTTGTAAAATTTTACAAACAGCCTTGAAATTCAAAATGTCTTCCAATTATCATGGACTATTTATGTTGGCAAGAATTATGTGTTTTAAAAAACAAAAACCATAAACATTCTGTAATAATCGGGCTATGTGGTTTTAAAAATTACTGAGCGGGTTGACTTAAAATAAGATTCTGGTATATTCCCGTTGGGTATGATATTCTAACTATTCTGAGTTTGAAAGAAATAATTAGCAGATCTTTATTTCACAAATATTGTTATAACAGGAAAATCTGTTCAAAAAAATAGGTGGTTTATTTTATTCGGCCAGTTTCTTAAATCTTTGTTTAAAAAAAACAGAATGACTTTTTATAAGCAGAGGGACTTTTTAATTAAACCGTCAAAAATTCTATAGGAAAATATATGCACAAGGTAATTTTTTATCCTCATAATATAACCATATCAGCAGAAAATGATGACAACTTACTTAGGCTTGCGATGGATGCTGGCGTACACATCAATGCTTCATGCGGGGGTGAGGGAGTTTGCGGTAAGTGCCGGGTTATGATTGAGGAAGGGGAAGTAGAAGGAGGAATTACTGAAAAGCTCAGTGCTGATGATATTAAAAAAGGTTACCGTCAGGCTTGTATCTCAAAAGTAAAAAGCGATCTTAAAATAAGGATTCCGGTTGAATCTTCTATAGATGCAAGCGTGCTTAATATGCAGCCGACTCCGAGACGCACAGCCCATATCAGGGAAATGAATTTTGATGAACTGAAGGAAAAAGGTTTATTTATTCCGCCTGTTGAAAAGAGGTATCTTGAACTTCCGGAACCAACCGCCCAGGATAATCTTCCTGATGTTTCGCGGCTGGTAAGCTATTTAAAAGCAAATTATGACGAACATCGTCTTGTTGTGGATTTGCCGGTAATAAGAAAAATATCCGATATTTTAAGAAAAGGCGGTTTCAACATAACTGCCACTCTGGCGCGTCCTGTACATGAAGGCAGGAAAACACATATCATTAATATAAAGGAAGGTGACACCACAAAACAGAATTATGCCATTGCAATGGATATAGGAACCACGACAGTATATGGCCAGCTGATTGATATAGTAAGCGGTGATGTGCTTGCCCAACACGGAGATTTCAACGGCCAGATAAGCTATGGGGAAGATGTTATAAGCAGAATTGTTTATTCGGAAAAACCAGGCGGGCTGGAAAAGCTGCATGATGTAATTATAAAAACCGTGAATACCATTATTGGAAAAATCGTGAAAAAGGCCGGCATTGACCCTGATGAAATTTCGGCAATAACCTTTGCAGGTAATACCACCATGACTCAACTTTTGCTCAAAGTTAATTCGCGTTATATTCGCCGGTCTCCATATGTTCCTGCCGCTACGCTTTATCCGCCGATAAAAGCCGCTTTTCTCGGAATTGAGCTTGGCGATCATGTGAATGCTCTCGTTTATCCGCAAATTTCAAGTTATGTCGGGGGAGATATTGTAGCAGGAGTTATGGGTTCGGGAATCTATCGTTCGGAAGAGCTGACACTTTACATGGACATAGGAACAAATGCGGAAATAGTGATAGGCAATAAAGACTGGCTTGCATGCGCTGCCTGTTCGGCAGGTCCTGCATTTGAGGGAGGCGGAGTCAAGTTCGGAATGCGTGCCACAAAAGGAGCTATCGAGGATTTTTCAATCGATCCTTTAACATTTGAACCTATGAATATAACTATAGGAAATGTAAGTCCCAAAGGGATTTGCGGCTCCGGTCTTATAATTATGGTTGCATCTTTGTTTGAAACAGGAGTTATCAATAACCTCGGAAAATTTAACAGAGATCTTAACACCCCCAGAATTCGTGATACAGACGGGGTTTATGAATATGTGCTTGCATGGGCCAATGAAACACAAATTGAGAGGGATATAGTTCTCACTGAACCGGATATTGACAATCTTATACGTGCAAAAGGCGCCATATATAGCGGTTGTATGACGCTTCTTGAGGAAGTCGGTCTTACTGTAAACGATCTGCAGCGCATTATTTTAGCCGGAGGATTCGGAAGTTATGTCGATCTTGAAAAATCCATAACTATCGGATTGCTGCCTGAAATAGATCTTGAAAAGATCACGTTTATCGGGAACGGTTCATTGCTTGGAGCAAAAATGAGCTGTCTCACAAACCGTGTGAGAAGGGATGTTGTTGAAGTAACAAAGAAGATGACAAATTTTGAACTTTCTGAAACGCCATCTTATATGGATAATTATATTGCTGCTCTCTTTCTTCCGCATACCGACTTGAATAAATTTCCTAAAGTTAAAGCCCGTTTTGATGCAAGAAATAAAAGATCCGGGTAGCTTTTTGCCTTACAGAAACTATTCCTCCGAAGCGTTCCGGCATGCCTCATCAAGACGGATTTCAATGTACCGTATAAGTACTTCGTCCCGTTCTTCAATATCGAAACATACGGCATCCTCACCAAGCAGACCTTCAGGAACAAAATCGCCTTTTTCTTCAGGATCTGTTATCATTTCACCATAAAAGCATACGGAAAGCCAACGCGGGGTATCTTCAATCACATCGACCATGACAAAAAGCCCCTTTTTTTTCTGAGCTGCATGAGTGGCCCTGAGAGAATATGTAAGACCGGGCCTGGGTATGAATTCAAGTGTGACCCCCTCCTTTTTTCCGATGTAATCTCTGAAATGCAGAAACACCTCCTTGTTTTTTTCCGGCGTTTCTTTCCATCCTTCAATAAAAGCATTCATTTCCAAATCTGTTCCTTTTCCCATTTTTAACTCCTTATTTGATCTTTAATATTTTCAAGAAGGTTCGGATTTACCAACTGACAAAACAAGCGAGCCAGTTTCAAAACGTCCCATTTTGGCCGATCTCTGCATTGGGTAAAAATTTTGCACGCAGTGAAGCATAGCGCTATCCTCGGAATACTCCATGTATTCCTGTGGTTAAAATTTTCACCCGCCTTGACCTTGACCAAACTGAAACGTTTTGAAAGTGGCTCAAGTTAATCATCTGTTAAATTAACATGCAATATTTAAATTACAATTGTCTTTGGCGGCGCTGCTTTTTAACACATGTTAAATTTTTAACATATTTGATATTAATTTTTGAATACAAGTTTAAGACAAAATTGAAGAAAATAATCTATATAACTATGTTTATAGGGAAATAAACATGTAATTTTGTAACGGCATGTTATTTGCTTGTTTAATTTTTTTTAGATAAAACTTTGTTTAAAACTTATATGTTATATGTTCCTGTTATATTTATCCCGATAGATAATCAATATATTTTGGGGCCATATATATGGAATATTATTTTTTGGAGACCGAACTGAAAGTGTTAATATGAGCTCCCTGAAACCGGACAAAATTAAATATTTCTTTTCCGGATGTACAAAAAAGGTATCTGATATGAAAGCACAGTCTCATCACATTGTGGATTTGAGAAACGCTGTCATCCCTTTGATTCTGTTGAAAATAAGTGTGGAATTTAGTGAGCTTAAGGATGGTGAAATCATGGAGATATTGGTAGATGATCCTGATATTAAAAGAGATATACTCAAAATACTGCCTCCTTTATCCCATAAATTGTTAGCGCTAAATGATGAGGGGACTTTTTATCGGGTATGCCTGCTCAAACAGAGCTATATAAAGAAACAATTGAATAAATAAGGAGAAATTATTTATGGAAAAAACAGATGTAGCAATAATTGGTGGCTCAGCAGCGGGTTTGATGGCCGCTATAACGGTGAAAAAATATTATCCGGATAAAAAGGTAACTATGATTCGCAATGTAAAAAAAACGCCGGTTCCATGTGGTATTCCCTATATATATGGGGTATTGAAGGACGTGGAGAAAGATATCATTCCTGATCAGGGTTTTCTTGATAAAGGAATTGATATCTTAAAGCTTGAAGTAGAATCAGTAGAAAGGGAACAGAAAACAATCCGTTTTACAGACAATACGGCGCTCGCCTATGATAAGTTAATCCTGGGTGTTGGTTCCAAACCCTTTATGCCCCCTATGCCGGGCACATACCTGAAGAATGTCTTTGCGGTCAGCAAGGACCCTGAATACCTGCAACAACTTTTTATTGCTCTTCAGGGTGCAAAAAAAGTGGTTGTTATCGGCGGAGGATTCATTGGGGTGGAAATGGCCGAGCAGGTCGCCAAAATGGGAGGCGCCGTTATCCAGGACCGCATTTGCAGTACGGAGAAAAGCGGATCTTCAATCAATGTTACAATTGTTGAGATGCTGCCTCACTGCCTGATGCTGGCTTGCGAGGAGGAATACTGTGTTGAGGCGGAAAATGAATTGGGAAAACTGGGAATCCGCGTCATGACCGGCAGCCAGGTAGAAAGTATTGAAGGAAATAGCAAGGTTTCCGGGGTTAAGCTAAGTAATGGAGAAACTTTGCCTGCCGATCTTGTTATCATCGGCATTGGCGCTATACCAAATATCGAGCTTGCAAAAAAGATGGGTTTGAAGGCGGACCCGCGGTCGGGCATCACTGTAAATGAATATCTGCAGACAGAAGATCCTGATGTCTATGCTGCCGGCGATTGTGCTTCAAAATTTTCGTTAATTACCGGAAAACCCAGCGGCATTCGCCTGGCATCGGTAGCTTGCTCTGAGGCAATGATAGCAGCAAGCAATCTGTTTAACCCCGTCCGGAAAACAAATGGCGCGCTTGGAGCTTTTGCCACAACTGTCGGCAACCGGAGCATTGCAGCAGCCGGTTTGACTACAAAAGCAGCAGCAGACGAAGGAATTGAAGTAATTATAGGAGAGGCTGTAGCTGCAAACCGTCATCCCGGCGGAATACCCGGATGTATAGGCAACATGAAGGCCAAGCTTTTATTCAGAAAAGACAATGGAAAAGTTATTGGCGGACACATCAGTGGCGGAGAAGCGGCGGCCGATATGGTTAATATTGTTGCTGTAGCCATCCAAAGTGGTTTAACTGCGCAGGAACTCGCGACAATGCAATATGCCACACATCCGTTACTGACAGCATCGCCGCTTTTTTATCATATCATGCTGGCGGCAGAAAACGCAGCTTTTGAAATGGCGAAATAATATAAGGATTGAGGAGGGAATTATATGGCTTACAAACCGGAAGTAGATACTGAAAAATGTGTTGGATGCGGCGAATGCGTTAATGTTTGTCCTGTGGATGTTTACGAACTTCAGGAGGAGAAGGCGGTTGTTGTCAATGAGGAGGAATGCATCGGCTGTGAAAGCTGTGTGGAAGTATGCGAACAAGGTGCCATTACCGTCACCGAAATATAGAATTTATATTCCTTAAAGAGAGGAAAGAAAATGACATTGCGGATAGCAACCTTGTGCGATAATACTGCCGAACGCGGGGGGTTTTAGGAGAATGGGGTCTAAGCATTTTAGTGGAAACCGAAGATGCAAAAATTCTTCTGGATACCGGAAACGGTTCATCACTCATCCATAACGCCGGATTGCTTGACATTGATCTGGGTAAAATTGATAAGATTGTCCTGAGTCACGGGCATTTTGACCATACCGGAGGGCTGCGTGACCTGTTGCGAAGGATGAACAAAAATATACAGGTTATTTTGCCCACCCGGATATCTGGCAGGCAAAGTTTGCGCGTCGCCAGGGAGAAAAGGGGAAGAACTGGAGAGACTGGGGGCTGATTTTCTGCTTTCCTCCCGGCCGGTTAATGTTGCGGAAAACGTGATGACCACTGGAGAGGTGCCGATGAATACCGGTTTTGAGGAGATAGATGCCGGCCTCTATGTTAAAGAAGGTTTGACATGGAAACCTGATGCTATTATGGATGATCAGGCGCTTATAGTAAAGACAACGCGCGGACTTGTAATTATTTGGTTCCTCGCTATTTCATGTGGGTAACCTGAATTCGAGTTTGCCACCAATGAGGTAGATCATGGTGATCAGGTTTTTGATGGTCCTGTATCCCCTGGCCTTGGCTTTAGCTGCTTGGATAAGGCTGTTGATTCCCTCAAG
>NZ_JBAMMY010000213.1:0-13106 GCF_051233685.1 Desulfobacterium sp. N47 | reverse complement strand
GGGGGTCGTATAATGAACCAAGAAATGTTTTGATTTATCTGATCAGAGTGCTTCGGCGTGATAATATGAAACAAATCGGGCAATATTTTAATATCGATAAATCCACTTCAGTCAGCAGTATTATTGAACGGGTTAAAAAGCTGTTACAGATATGTTTTGAAATGGGAGCAATTCCACCATCATAAAAAATAGTATAGTAAGGAAACTGCAAAATGAAAAAATATTTATTAATATTTGTAATGCTGTTATTGCCTCTTCAGGGCTGCTACATTGATTACGGACCCGGATATGATTCCTCTGGTGGAGGTGTGGTCTATGATGAACCGGGAGCTATTGTATTTGATGGACCTCCTTATGTTGTAGTGCTTCCTTATACAAACGATGTTTACGCTGTTCCTGATATAGATATTGATTTGTTTTTCTGGGATGGCTGGTGGTGGCGTTTATCGCAAGGCCGTTGGTATCGCTCAATGTATTATAACAGGGGTTGGGGTTATTATAAGAATGTTCCAGGTTTCTATCATGATATAGACCCAGGTTGGAGAAAATATTACAGAGAACGTAATTGGCGCGGGCAGCAGTGGAATTATGAAAAGATTCCTAACCAGCGACTTCAACAAAACTGGAAAACCTGGCATAATGATCAACATTGGGGAAAGCAAAACAACTGGGGAGTTCAAGATTCAAGACGTGGGTTACAACGCCCGGAGGTTCAACCGGTACGTGATTACAAGCCTCAACGCCAGGAGACTCAATCAGGGCTTTATAATAGATCTCAACAGCCAGAGACTCAGCCGGAACGCAACTATAGGCCTCAAAGACAAGAGGCTCGTCCGGAACGTGACAAGAGACCTCAACTCCCCCAGACTCAACCAGGGCAAGATAACAGATACCGGAACCCGGATGTTCAGACTGAACGTTACAACAGGCCTCAACGCACGGAGACACGGCCGGAAGGCGACTACAGATCACAACCAACAGAAGCCAAGCCTGAACGTGACAAAAAACCTCAACATCAGGAAGTTCAACCGGTACGTGAATATAGGCTCCAAAGCCCAGAAGTCCGGCCGGAAGGCGACTACAGGTCACAACCTCCGGAATCTGAGGCGGAACGTGACTCCGGGCTTCAACGCCAGGAGGCAAAACCGTGGCGTGAGTACAGACCTAAATCTCATGAGGATCAACAAGCACAAAAGATGATGTTAAAATATCAGGAGAAGCATCAATCAAAAGATGCTAAACATCAGGATAAAGAAGAAAAGGAGGAAGTAGAAAAACAGGGTAGAAAAAGCAACTATGATTGATGGTAATTTTGATGATTCAAACTTTTGATAAGAAGAATGTATCAATAATAATCGGGGTTCACCTATGGCGAAACGGAAGAAGATTTTTTAATCTATGATTGCAAAACTTTTTCAAGTTTTTGAAGATTTTCATCTTTTCCTACAACAATAACCGTATCTCCGGCCTGAATTTTAGTTTCGGAAGAAGGATTAAAGGTCATACTGCCATCATGTTTTTTTATTGCTATTATGATGAGGTTATATTTCTGCCTGATTCCAGTGTCTTTTAACATTACATTAATAATTTTTGAAGACTCGCTTACTGCAATTTCTTCCATTTTAATATCTGTACCCTGCTCGCTGTACGCAAGTTCCAGAAAACTTGTAACAGCAGGCCTTAAAATCCGCTGAGACATGCTTATGACGCCAAGTTCATATGGAGATACAACAGTGTTTGCTCCTGCTGCAATAAGTTTGGATTTTGCTTCATTCCTGCTTGCTCTGGCTGTTATATATAAGTCAGGCTTGAGCTGCCTTGCGGTTAAAACGAGAAAAACATTGTCAGCATCCGAAGCAAGAACTGCAACAAGCCCTTTTGCTGTATTAATTCCGGCTCTGATAAGTGTATCTTCTTCAACTGCATCTCTGGCTAAAAATAAAACACCATCTTCTTCCATTGCAGGAATAAGATCCTTATTGTTTTCGATAACAACCAATTCGAAATTTTTCTTACTCCTCAGATTGCCGCACAAAACTTTTCCTATTCTTCCATATCCGCATATAATGTAGTGGTTTTTAAGTTTGCTGATTCTTTTATCCAATCTTCGCCTCCCTAAAATAGCTTTCACTCTTCCCTCAACCATGAATTGAACCATGGCGCCTGCAACATACAAACAGAAACCTACACCTACAAAAATAAGCACAATTGTAAAAATTCTTCCCGGCTTGCCTAGTTTATGAACTTCACCGTATCCGACTGTGGAAATTGTAGTTACGGTCATATATATAGAATCAAATAGGTTCCAGCCTTCTATCATCATGTATCCGACTGTACCTATCGCACCGATAAGAAGAGTTAAAAGAAGCGATATTATAAGATGCTTTGCACTATTCATATAAATCGGTTTTTGTTAATATGAGTTTTGCTCTGTTTCATTTTCTTTTGTATTCCTGCAAAAATACTAATAGTAATATACCCGATGTAACATTTCGAATGGTTTGCCTTCGGACTGTTGATGAATTTTTTGCATATTTTCTGTTTATATGATAAACGCATTAATCTTTCAAGGATAGATTTCTTGACGGAAAATAAATGATTTGGTAGAAAAGCAAACATGGATAAAACAGCATTAAAATTTGAGCGAATGCGCGAAGATATGGTGGAAAATCAGATCATATCACGCGGTATATCTGATCCTAAAGTTATTGCTGCAATGTTGAGAGTTCCCCGTCATCTGTTTGTGAGTGATGCTTTGATGGACCAGGCTTATGGCGATTTCCCCCTTCCTATTGGTGAGCAGCAAACTATATCACAGCCTTATATTGTTGCGGAAATGACTCAGGCTCTTAATCTTAATGAAGAGGACAGGGTGCTTGAGATAGGAACGGGCTCAGGGTATCAGGCGGCTGTTATCGCAGAAATTGTCTATCGGGTTTATACTATAGAAAGAATACATGAACTTTATGTCAGAGCCCGAACTCTTTTTGATAAGTTGCAGTATTTCAATATTGTAACCAGGTATTCCGATGGTACACTTGGTTGGGCAGCTGAAAGCCCTTTTGATGCCATAATAGTTACAGCAGGCTCTCCTGCTGTTCCGGATTTTCTAATAAGCCAGCTTGCAAAAGGAGGGCGATTGGTAATACCTGTAGGGAACCAGGATTCCCAGGATCTGATCAGGCTATATAAAGATGATAAAGGTATTCATGAAACAAATCTCGGAGCCTGCAGATTTGTCAAACTTGTCGGAGAACAAGGCTGGAAGGAATAAAAAAATAAGATCAGCTGCATTTTGAGTATCCGCATGAATGGCAAACAAGGCAACCTTCCTGATGTGTAATAACTCCGCTGCATTCGGGGCAAACCCCCATCATTGCTGTGCTGTCGACAAAAGAAGAATCCGTTCTGTGATTAAGAACCCTTGCGATTGCATCAGGGCAGGAAAGCACCATTTCTCCGTTTTGCCAGGCAGGGGAGGGGCAACGTATTCCTGTAAGTTGTTTCATAATAGCTTCAATACTGACACCTGAGCGCAATGCAAGTGAAATAAGGCGGCCTGCCGCTTCGATTTGAGAGGATGCGCATCCTCCCGTTTTTCCCATCTGGGCAAAGACCTCGCACATTCCCTTGTCATCAGAATTTATTGTAACATACAAATTTCCGCATCCTGTTTTCATTCGTTCTGTAATACCAACAGTACATTCAGGTCTTGGTCTTGGGGCAATCTTAACGGAATCTTTTTTTTCTGCTCCTATGCTTAGAACCTGATGGTCACGGCTGCCGTAACGGTAAATTGTTACTCCCTTGCATCCTTTTGTATGGGCAAGCATGTACACTTTTGCAATATCACTTCTTAAAGCATCCGGGCCGAAGTTAACGGTTTTTGAAACAGCATTGTCGGTAAATCTCTGAAATGCAGCCTGAATATTTATATGCTGTTCCGGCAGTATGTCATGGGCTGTTTTGAAGAGATCTTTTATTTGATCCGGGATTGCATCAATCTGTTGTATTGATGTTCCGTTTGTTATTTCATCTAAAAGATTTTTGCTGTAAAACCCTTCTGATTTTGCTATCCCGATAAATAGCGGATTAATATCGGAAAGTGTTTTTCCATCAAGAACTCTTCTTGTCTGGACTATGCCGAATATCGGTTCAATGCCGCTTGAGGTTCCGGCAATGATACTGATTGTTCCTGTCGGAGCTATTGTTGTGGTAGTGGCATTTCGCATGTACGGAGTATCGGGGCTGTCATAAATGCTGCCTTTATAAAAAGCAAAGTTTCCCCGTTTTTTTGCAAGCGCTGCCGAGGCAATTTTTGATTCTTCGGAAATAAAAGACATTATTTTCTCAGCCTGCGTAACTGCTTCTTCCGAATCATAGGATATCCCAAGTTTAATAAGCATATCGGCAAAACCCATTACGCCTAAGCCTATCTTTCTGGTTCCTTTGCTCATTTTTTCAATTCGTGCAAGAGGATATTTGTTTATCTCAACTACGTTATCAAGAAAATGAACCGAATCATGAATGGTTTTTTTAAGGCGCTTATAATTTACGGCTTTACCCGATACCATTGCAGACAGGTTTATAGAGCCTAATGTGCATGATTCGTAAGGAAGAAGAGGTTGTTCACCACATGGGTTGGTTGCTTCAATATTTCCAAGTTCGGGAACCGGATTGTCCCGGTTTATTCTATCGATAAATATTATGCCGGGTTCACCATTCAGCCATGCGGAATGTACAATCGCGTCAAAAATTTTTCTTGCGGATACTCTTCTTGTAATTTGCTCCGTTCTGGGATTTATCAGATCATATTCAGAGTCTTTATCGGATTCATTGCTCAAAGCATCCATGAAACTGTCGGTAAGGGCAACTGAGATATTGAAATTATTCAGTTTTCCTGTATCATTTTTGAGCTCTATGAAAGATTCTATATCGGGATGATCCACCCGTAAAATCCCCATATTTGCTCCTCTGCGGGTACCGCCCTGTTTTACTGTTTCGGTTGCAACATCAAAAACAGTCATGAAAGAAATGGGTCCGCTTGATACGCCTGCGGTTGACAGCACAATATCTTTTTCCGGGCGTATTCTTGAAAAAGAAAATCCGGTGCCACCGCCGCTTTTGTGTATCATGGCAGTATGTTTTAATGTCTCAAAAATGCTGTCCATTGAATCTTCAAGAGGCAGGACAAAACATGCGGCAAGCTGGCCAAGACGGCGGCCGGCATTCATAAGAGTCGGTGAGTTTGGTAAAAACCACAGATTGGTCAAAAGTTTTAAAAACTTTTTTTCCGTTTTTTCAATATCGAAAGGTCCGGCGAATAAAGAATCGGCAGAAGCAATATGTTTTGCTACTCTTAAAAACATATCTTCCGGTGTTTCTATTGCTTTTCCTTCCTTGTCTTTCTTCAGATAGCGCTTTTCAAGTACTATCAAAGCATTATTTGATACCGGTATATTCATGGAAGATTTGTAAGTAACCTGGATTTCATGTGTTCTATGAAAGCATTACATAGAGGGGAAAGGCTTCTTTGTTTGCTTAAGGTCAGATAAAAACTGCGATTAAGGTCAAGGCCTTCTATGGCAAGAGCTTTTAAGGAACCGTCTTTTAAATTGTCCCTAACCGCTATGGTGGAAAGAATCGATACCCCAACTTGATTTTTTATTCCCTGCCTGACGGCTTCCGTGCTTCCCATTTGAGCGGCAATCTTCAGATCATCAATGTCGAATCCGGCTTTGTTTAAGTTCTGTTCAAAGGATTTTAATGTTCCGGATCCCTTTTCTCTTATTATAAATGGTTCTTCCGTAAGCATTTTTATAGTAACACTTTTTTTCTTTGCCCATTTATGATTAGATGGAACAATAAGCTGCATTTGGTCATCAATGAGAATTTCCTGTTGTATTCTTTTATCTTTTTTTGCTGCTCCGACAACTCCGAGCTCAATAAATCCGGAAACAGTATCATTTATTATTTTTTCAGTGTCGCCGATGATAAGAGAAAGTTTTATATCAGGATAAGTTTTGGTAAAACTTCCTGCGATTCCGGGAAGAATGTATTCGCCCGGAATAGTACTTCCACCTATTACAAGGCTTCCTTTTATATTTCCCTGAAAACCGGATAAAGCGCTTTCCATTTCATCATAAAGTGCCAAAAGTTTTTTTGCGTATGAGTAAAGCAATGCACCTGCTTTTGTCGGGACAGCCTCTCTCGATAAGCGATCTACCATGCGGCAACCGAAATAGGATTCCAGATCTCTCATATGGCTGCTCACGGTTGGCTGGGAAATGAAAACAGATTCACCTGCTTTTGAAAAGCTCTTTTGCTCTATTACTTTGCAGAATATTTTAAGATGCCAAAGGTCCATGCTTTTTAGTATTAAATCCAAATTTTTCTTTTAATTTTTGATTAACTATGGGAGGAACCATTCCTGTAATATTGCCGTCGAATTCAGCGGCTTGTTTTATTATTGAGGAGCTGGTAAAGATCCACCTCAAACCGGTCATAAGAAAAACAGTCTGAATCTCTCTGTTTAGCCGCCTGTTCATCAGTGCCATCTGAAATTCATAGTCAAAATCGGATAACGCCCGCATTCCGCGAAGGATAGCATGACTTTTCTTTTTTAGCGCATAATCAACAAGAAGTCCATTAAAAGTGTCTATTTCAACATTGTTAATTTTTTTTAAACTTTTTTCAAGCATCTCTATTCGTTCTTCAATAGTAAACAAAAATTTTTTGTTAGGGTTGCGCAAAATGGTAACTATTATCTTATCAAAAATCTTAAGACCTCTTTCAATTATATCAATATGTCCATTTGTCACAGGATCAAAGGAACCGGGATAAATAGCAATTCTTCGCATAGATTAATATTCCATAAAGTTAAAAGGTTCAAGGTTCAGCGATTCAAGGGTTGGATGAAAGTAATTTAACCGTGAACTGTGAACCCTTAAACCCAGGAGCTTTCTATACCATATATTTTAAAAATGTAACAAGGGTTTTTCCGTATCTTCTCTGATCAGTAATTGCGTAACCGGAAATATTTTCAAAAAGTGCTTCCCGCAAATCATGTTCAACCACAAGAGAGGCATTGTTTTTAAGAATCCGGCTTTTTGAAAGACTTATTAAAGCAGGAGTGATGAGATTCCTGTTATAAGGAGGATCTATAAATACAAGATTTGCAGCAGTAAGTTTATTAGCATATCTGTTAATATCTTTCAGTATATCAAACTTTGCTATTGTACTTCTTTCCGCAAGTCCGCAGATATTAATATTTTTGATGATTGTTGATATAGCCTCTTTATCCTTATCGATAAATGCTGCAAAGGATGCCCCTCTGCTTAAGGCTTCAATTCCCATTGCTCCCGTTCCGGCAAAAAGATCAAGCACAACAGAGCCAACTACTTGATCGGAAAGGATATTGAAAATACTTTCCCTTAATCGTCCCGATGTCGGTCTTATTTTTAAACCGTTTATGGAAAAAAGTTTTCTTCCTTTCAAATCACCGCTGATAACTCTTAGGCCGGTCATGCTATAAGCCGTTTAAAATTTTATGAATATAATTTCTGGTAACATCAATTTTCTTTGCTGTTTTTGAAACGCTTTCTTCATTTTCAGACAATTTTATTTTAATAAATTCTTTTTCGAAGGCTTTTTTTGCATCTTTTAATCTATCAATATTAAACGGGTCAGATATAGACGTTCCTGTTTTTTCTTTAATCACCGGTTTATATTGCTCGGGAATATCGGAGACATCAATGATGTTTTTATCCGTCATTATTGCAAGCTGATTAATAAGGTTCTTTAATTCGCGTACATTGCCGGGCCATGAATGGTTACATAATAATTCTATGGCACCCGGTGAAAGCATTTTCATTTCATTCCGGTTTTGCATCTTATATTCAGCTAAAAAAGTATTAATCAGAAATGGAATATCGTCTTTGCGCTTTCTTAACGGAGGGACCTCAATAGGTACAACGTTGAGCCGATGATAAAGATCTTCCCTGAAACTTCCTTTCACGATTTCTTGCTCAAGGGATTTATTGCTTGCAGCAATAAATCTTGCATTTATATCCAGTATTCTGCTTCCGCCAAGTCTCTGAAATTTCTTTTCCTGCAGTACTCTTAAGATTTTAGCCTGGGTTTTTAAAGTCATCTCTCCAATATTATCAAGAAAAATGGTACCGTTTCCGGCCAATTCAAATTTGCCTATCTTTTTTGAGGTCGCTCCGGCAATTGCCCCCTTTTCATGTCCGAATAGTTCGCTTTCCATCATTTCTTCAGGAATTGTTACACAATCAACAGTAATAAAAGGCCCATCTACACGGGGGCTGAGTTGATATATGCTTCGTGCGACAAGTTCTTTACCGGTTCCGTTTTCGCCTGTGATAAGAACCGAGGCGTCAGATTGAGCAACTGCGGCTATCTTTTTTTTAAGATCAGTAATAGACGCGCTGTTTCCGGTTACAGAGTTTTTTTCTATAGTTTTTTTTCGAAGATATCTGTTTTCTTCTTCCAGTCTCCTGAAATTTAAGGCATTGTTTATTGTAACTATAATCTTGTCAATTGACAGGGGCTTTCCAATAAGGTCATATGCTCCAAGCTTTATGGCATTAACTGCGGTCTCTATATTGCCATGTCCTGTTATTATTATAACCTGAATGTAAGGATTATCTTTTTTAATCTGTTTTAAAGTCTCTATACCGTCAATTCCGGGCATCCATATATCCAGAAGAACAAGGTCAGGAGATTCCTCGTCTATAAGTTTCAAACCCTCATATCCGTTTGAAGCCGTAATTACCTCAAAACCCTCATCTGTAAGAAGACCTTTTAAAGATTGAATTATTGACGGATTATCATCAACAATTAATATCGACGGAAACATCGTTTTATGTTCCTTTTATTTGTATTGGGGCATCTTTTGTGCCAAGATCAGATTGTTGGTAACTCAACAATAAACTTCGCTCCTTTGGGATGATTATCCTGAACCCGGATAACACCTTTATGATCTGCAATAATAGTATTTACGATAGCAAGACCCAAACCTGATCCGGCTTTTTTTGTCGAAAAATTAGGTTCAAAAATACGGGATTTGTCTTCAATCGATATTCCTGCACCATCATCGGCAATTTCTATTTTAACTAGTTTTGCTTCCTTATTATGTTCAAGTGTAATTGTAATATTTCCTTTGTCTTTAATTGCGGCAACAGCATTATCGACCAGGTTTATCATTGCTTGTTTTATCTGTTGCCTGTCAAGGTTAAGAAGCGGGATATTATCCTCAATTATTGAGTTAAAATTTATATTCTGATGGCCTTCCCTGTATAGTGCAAATGTTTCTTTGATTATAGGAGGCAAATCGCATGGAATGGGATTTGCTGATGGAAATCTTGCAAATGTTGAAAATTCATCAACTATATTTCTTATTAATTCAACATGGTCAATTATCATTTGTGTACATTCCTCGAATACAGGCTCATTTAACTGATCTGAATATTTGCGTTTAAGCCGTTGAGCAGACAGCTTTATAGGCGTTAAGGGATTTTTTACTTCATGTGCTATGCGGCGCGCCACCTCACGCCATGCAGCCATTCTCTGAATTTTTTCAAGCTCGGTTAAATCATCAAAAACCATTACAATTCCCACATGCCGGCCTGTATCATCTTTTAAGGCATTCACATTCATAAGAAAGCTGCGGCGTCTTCCCCCTATGAAAAGATTTAAAGGCACTTCTACAGCATTATTCTGTGAAACCGACAGATTTTCCTTAATTTCGTTGGCTATATTAATATTTTGATCCGGAAGTAAATCTTTATAGTTTTTACCCAACATTTCATCCTGCCTAAGATTCAACATTTTTTCAGCGGATTTATTGATTGAAGTGATCAGCCCCTTGGAATCAAGAGTAATAACACCGGTTGAGACATTTTTTAAGACGATTTCCATGTACTGTCGTTTTTCTTCTATTTCTATGTTTTGCTGTTCAAGCAATCTTGCTGAAAGTTCAAGTTGTTCTCTGCCTGTTCTGAGATCTTGTGTCATTTTGTTGAATGAATTAACAAGACTGCCTATTTCATCATCTGAAGCAACTTCAAGGCTGAAGCTCAAATCTCCTTCTGCGATCCTTCTCGTACCTTCGGCAAGTTCCATGATGGGAATTGTTATGGATTTAGCCAGATAAAAACCGAACCAGATAGCGCAAAAAAGTACAAGCAACGCTACTATAGACAGTAATATGTAATATGAAATCTGAATAGGCTTTTTTAAGAGTTTCGTTTGTTGATATTCTTCAAATCCAAGAGAAATGGATTTCAACTTTCCGGAAAGTTTACTGGAAAGTTGATTTGTTAATACAATATAGCACACGGCTTCAGAAGGTTGAACTCCAAACGGAACTGTTCCTATGGTTCTGACAAGTTCTTTATCTGACACAATATCCGTTATGGTTTTTACAGAGTTTGAACCCATGCCCTTTTTAAAATTCTCAGGATCAATAACTTTTAACGGCATTTTTTCCATTCCGGGGGCAAGAATAAATGTCATGCGCTTGAATTTGCTGTCATAAAGTTCAATAGCCTGGAGGTTGAATGACCTTTGTACAACTTCCATATAATGGAATAGAGATTTTTTCTTAAGAGGATCCAGTAAGTTCTTACTGTTAATTTGATATGAAATTCTTTCGATATAAAATTTGTTATTTTCCTGAAACTGACCGTAATAATATTTGCCGACATCCAGCGAATCATCAAGCGCCTGTTCAATCGGGATATTAAACCAGAATTCGGTGCTGGTTGTTATAAAACTGATAGAAAAGAAAAATAAAATTATGGTTGGCAAAAGAGTAAGGGTACAAAAAGCTATAACCAGTTTTGTGCGAAGCTTTGCTCCGGCGGCATTCTTTTTTCTGTCATAAAGAAGTTTAACAAGGTTTCTGAATACAAGAAATATCAGAAGAATAAGTAATAATAAATTGATGTTGATAAGAATAAACATCAATACAGTGTTTGATACCGGAATGTCCGTTCCAAATTTTATTATTCTGCTTTCAATAAATGTTAAAAGGGCAACAGCAAATATAATTGCAATAATTATAAAGCCTTCTCTTTTACGTCTGGAACGTTCCTGAGAGGAATTAGTTGTAGGAGGGGCTATTGATGAATTATTCTTCATAGTAGTTTAATATAAAATAACTTAACGAATTAATAGACAAAATCTATCATATACCAATCTGTTTCAAAGTCCCATAAAGAAACGAAAGCAAATACATAATGCAGATAAAAAGGAAGGGTGAACTTGCTTACTTCCGCTTTCGTTTCAATCCGGTAATGGCTATTTTTTTCAAGTTTATCCAGCTGAACTAATTTCAATTCGTCAATCCGGGTCATCAGTTCCTGGGCATTTTTGAAAGATTCTGTTGTAACCGGCTCGCCGTTCTTCCATGATCTTGATACAATGTATACATTTTTGAGATTATCGTATTTTATTGTATTGGTTAATAATATTTCTGAAAGTTTATCATTGAACCACAGGTCGTTAATTTTATAAAGTTTGATATAAAAAGTAAAAGAAGTTTCTATGCCGCTTGTAATAGCCGTTTTCATATCATCAGTAAAAGCACCGTCCAGATTCATTTTAAACAGAAGCTGATTATTATGTCTTGTAATCGCAATATTAGTGAGTTTTGCTACCTGAGCAAAGCTTGTTTCCGGTATGATAATCAGAAGAAAAAGAAAAAATACACAGATTTTATGTTTTACTGTTGTTGGCATATCAATATTTGTCTTTTTGCAGCAATAAGCTGTTTTATGAAATGAAATTAATATATAATCTTAAATCTATATCTGAAAGATTTTACCGTTTGAATCTTTTGCCGTCATGAAATAGTCCGGGTTTCCCAGGATTTTTTATTGGAAAAAAATGTTTCAATAAAAGCATGATTAAACGCATGTCCGGATTTGTTAAGCTTGAAATGCCCCATTATAGGCAAACCAAGAAGGGAAAAATCACCTATGGAGTCTAATATTTTATGTCTTACAAACTCATCCGGAAAACGCAGGCCATCTTGATTTAAAATAGTATCTTTGTCAACAACTACGGCATTTTCAAGAGAACCTCCCTTGGCGAAACCATACTGTTTGAGATATTCTATCTCATGTAAAAAGCCGAAAGTTCTTGCCCCGGATATTTCCTGCTCGAATATTTCATCACTGATGCTTACGGAAAAAGTTTGTTTACTGATAAGAGGATGATCAAAATCAATAGTACATGTGATTTTAAATTCGGAGGAAGGATATACACCAACGGATTTTCCATCTTTGTTAAGCTCAATAGATTCATTAACAACAAAATAATATCTCGGGCTGTCCTGTTCCTGTATTCCCGCTTCTTTTACCATTCGCGTAAAAGGTGCAGCGCTTCCATCCATTATCGGCATTTCATATGAATCAAGCTCAACTGCTGCATTGTCAATTGATAAGCCTGCGAAAGCAGCCATAATATGTTCAATAGTCGATACTATGAATCCGTTGTGGCCTATTACCGTTGCAAGGCTGGTATCCACAACCATGTTGAAGCGGGCAGGTATGCTGGGTTTATCGGGAAGGTCGGTTCTTATAAACTTTATACCATAGTTAGCTGGTGCCGGTTTTATTGTAAGATTAACTTTTTTCCCCGAATGAACGCCTATTCCTGAGCAACAAACTGGCTTTGTAATAGTTCTCTGATTCAAATAAGAAGTCATTATAATCTTAATATAAGGATTATTATTAAAATAATTTATTAATTCGTTAATAAGCCAAATAATACATGAAATATCAATCGGATATTATATTATATCCATGAAACGGCTGAAGTATACCTTGGATAGATTACGGATGCAATCATATCTTAAGCCGCGTTTCAAATCAAATTATCTTAACTGTTTTCAGATTGTCAACAAATTCTTGATGTTAATAATAATATCATGTATATGAGCTAATTTCAAAACGATTAAAGGCGGCTTGTTAAACAGGTCAACAGTTGAAATCCCGGCAATAGAGCGGACTTAAGGGCTCCGATTTTCATTGGAGAACCACAAAAGGCAATAAATGCCGAGTTTTTGACAATACCTG
>NZ_JBAMMY010000206.1:0-77235 GCF_051233685.1 Desulfobacterium sp. N47 | reverse complement strand
AGTATCTGCATCGAAACAAGCCTTATATCCCGTGTTATGCAATACGGAAACATCTGGGTCTTCGAAATTCGAGCAATATTGGAGAGAAGATGAATGACCTCGTTGTTTCAGAGCGCCAAAAGCATAACGGAATGAGTTGGTCAAAACCGGGTTCTGTCGCTCTTGCTTCGCTAACAGCACTTAAAAGAAACCGAGAGACAGAGAACTGGCTCGAAAACCAAAAACTTGATTTCAAACTCGTTGCCAACTCGGCATGGTAGTTGTTGTGAGATATGGGTTTACTAACCGCACAGGTCGAAATATTTCATCTCGGTTTTGATGCTTATAAGGATCATGACGTAAGTGAGATTGAAGCCGCCGTAACAAAGGCCCTTTCCGTCAATGTTGGTTCCAGTGATGCTGTGAAACATATTTTAAACCATGGGGCCACACCCGGCGCAGTGGATGTCTCTGTCAGCAGAAAGAAACCGCGGCCGGAAGTGCTGGTTCGTCTTGACCGGGATAAGGCGGCGTCTCTTGGGTTGAATGTGGCGCTTGTCGCCGACGTATTGAGAACCAACTACTATGGATTCGATGATACCAAGTTCCGGGAGGCCGGTGACGACTTCGACATTGAACTGCGACTAAAAAAGGATCAGCGGGAAACGATTCGTGAAATCGGTGAAACCCCTATCACAACCCTGACCGGTCAGACCATTAAGCTCCGAAACGTCGCTTCTGTTCGTGAAGCCTTTGGGCCCGTTGAGATCGACCGGAAAAACAGGACCCGAGTCACCAAGGTTCAGGCGGGTGTCCAGGGCAGAGTTTTAGGGGATGTGGTACGAGATGTTCGAGAAAAGATGGCCTCTCTTGACCTGCCTCCCGGCGTTTCCATTGAATGGGGCGGGGAGGTGGAGGAACAGCGAAAAGCGTTCCGTGATCTGACCCTCCTTCTCATTCTTGGAATTGCCCTTGCCTACATGGTCATGGCAGGGGAGTTCGAGGATTTCGTTGATCCATTCATCATCATGTTTTCGGTTCCCTTCGCCTTCGTCGGAGTGATCTGGGCCTTCGTTGTCACGGCCACGCCGCTCAACCTGATGAGCTTTATCGGGGTGATCATGCTCATGGGCATTGTTGTAAAAAACGCCATTGTGCTCGTGGACTATACCAAGCAATTGAAAGCACGCGGGATGAGCCTAAACGAAGCGGTTGTTACGGGCGGCAAAACACGCCTGAGGCCGGTGCTCATGACGAGTCTCACAACAATATTCGGCATGCTCCCGTTGGCCCTTTCCAGGGGGGAGGGCTCTGAAATCTGGAATGCACTTGGCATCACGGTCATCGGGGGACTATTGGTCAGTGGTCTTGTGACATTGATTCTGGTACCTCTGGTGTATTCACTTGTTCACAGGAGCAGGGCGCAATGAAGACTGACATTTTAAGCATACTTTTTTCTTTTTCTTTTTTTTCCATACTTGGATGGATGCTTGAGGTCTCCTATCGTTCTTTCCGTGACAAACAGTTCGTCAACCCCGGCCTCTTAAAGGGACCGTATCTCATCCTTTACGGCACGGGCGCCTTGATACTCATGGGGGCGGTTTCCCTGTTCCAGGAATCCCATTTGATTACTAAAGCACTCGCCTACTTTGCGGTCACAACCGGACTTGAACTGATCTCGGGATTTATTGCCCGATACTTTTTTCATGTGCGCCTTTGGGACTATTCGGATCAGCGTTTTCATTATAAAGGCCATATCAGTCTTAAGTTTTCAATTTATTGGATATTGCTGGCGTTCGCTTTTGAGTATCTCATATCTCCTCCCTATCAAGGCATTCTCAATCAGCTTGCACCCGTTGTCAAAGGGGTCTTCGCCGCGGTTACGCTTTCAATAATGCTGGTGGATTTTTTGACGGTCTCTATCAGGAGCTTTCTCAGCCTGACGCCGGAAGAGAAAACCGCAATGGAGACACAATTCATAAACATGGCAAACCCGCTGATTGAACATCCGGAGGTTGCAAAACTTTCACAGTATGAACACCACAGGGGCAAGACCAGGTTGGAGCACGTAAAGGAGGTGGCGTACATAAGCTTTCTCTGGGGCAAGCGGCTTTCCCTGGATTGTGATTCGATCACCCGGGGTGCGCTGCTGCACGATCTCTTCTTCTACGACTGGCTACGCGAAGGACCCAGATTGCATGGTTTCAGGCACCATAATATCGCGCTTAAGAATGCGCGCAAAATAACCCCCCTTACTGAAAAAGAAGAGGATATTATCAAAAAACACATGTGGCCGCTTACCGTTGTACCACCGCGTTATATGGAGTCGCTTGTCGTTTCACTGGTGGATACATTTTGCTCTGCAAGAGATTATCTGCGCGTAAAGAATCATGACAAAACCGCGAAGGCAGCCGCTGTTTGCGTTAGTTCAGACTCAGGAGACAAACGGGTATGACAGAAAAGGCGGACAATCTCTTTTTTACCGGGATTGACATAGGCTCAACAACGGCCAAGGCGGTGGTCCTGGATAAAGAGGGCGGCATGGTGTTTTCCCGCTACTGTCGTCATCAGGGCAAGACGGTGGAAACAACACGGAGCATTTTCAAGGAGGCTCTTGAGAAACTGGGCGACGTGGAACTTGATTTGGCGGTTACCGGATCTGCCGGGATGGGCGCGGCCGAAGTCTTCGGGCTGCCATTTGTGCAGGAAGTGGTGGCCTCTGCGCACTTCATTGAAAAATTTCTTCCGGGAGTCAGAACTTTTATCGAAATCGGCGGTGAAGACTCCAAAGTCATATTTTTCGACGATAATGGTCGTCCCGATATCCGGATGAACGGCAGTTGCGCCGGGGGCACCGGCGCTTTTATTGATCAAATGGCAGTTCTTCTGGATATTGATGTATCGGAACTGAACACTCTGGCCGGAAAATCCGCGAATATTTATCCCATTGCATCCCGGTGCGGCGTTTTTGCCAAAACCGATATTCAGGCTCTGCTAAGCCGTCATGTATCCAAAGAAGATGTTGCGGCTTCCGTATTTCATTCGGTTGCCCTTCAGGTGATCACCGCCTTGTCCCGTGGACGGAATATGGAAAGAAAAATAGTTATGGGGGGCGGCCCGCTGACGTTTTATCCGAACCTGCGGAAAGCCTTTGCAAATCTGCTTGGCATTGAGCATCCGGATGACCTGGTCATTCCGGATCATCCGGAACTGCTTCCCGCCATGGGAGCGGCCATGGTGCGCAATGGCAAACCATGCCGGGGCCGGATCAGCAATTTTTTATCCATGTCAGGAAATGGCGTCAGCCATGTAACCAACAGCGGCACCAAAAGGCTGCCTACCCTGTTTACAAGCAAGTGCGAATTTGAGATATGGCAAAAAAGGCATGAGCGGAAGCTGGTTCCCAGGATTGACCTGCCTGAGGCAAAAGAAAAAGATCTTTTTTTAGGTGTGGATTCTGGATCAACCACCACCAAGATCGTCCTTGTCGATGGGGAAGGTAAACTGGTTTTGGGCTATTACGGCTCCAACAACGGCGATCCCGTCCAGGCGGTAAAAAAGGGATTGGCCGAATTCAGGGAAAAGTTTGTTTCTGTCGGCTTTCACCCGCGGATCGTCAGGACGGCCGCCACCGGCTATGGTGAAAGCCTGATAAGAGCCGCCTTTGGATTGAATGACGGCGTGGTTGAGACCATGGCGCATTACCGGGCGGCGCGGCACTTTGAACCGGATGTTTCCTTTATTCTGGATATCGGCGGGCAGGACATGAAGGCGATCTATATTCATGATCACGCCGTGGCTGAAATTCAGATCAATGAGGCCTGTTCATCAGGATGCGGTTCCTTTATTGAGACGTTTGCCCGTTCGCTTGGGTACAGTGTCCGGGAATTCGCTGAGATTGCATGTGACAACAATGCACCCTTTGATCTGGGAACCCGCTGCACCGTCTTCATGAACTCCAAAGTGAAGCAGGCGCTCCGGGAAGGGGCGACGGTCTCCGATATTTCGGCCGGTTTGGCGTATTCGGTTATTAAAAACGCCCTGTACAAGGTGCTGAGGCTAAAGGACGTCGATGTCCTGGGGAACAAAATCGTGGTTCAGGGCGGAACTTTTCGAAATTCAGCCGCATTACGCGCATTGGAGATGCTGCTGAACAAGGAGGTTATAAGGCCGGATATTTCCGAGCTGATGGGTGCATACGGCGCGGCCCTGACAGCCCTTTCAAATCATCGCGCGAATCTTGTGGAACCTGCTGCTCTACATCAAACACCACTTAAGAGTTCAGAGACGCCAATAGTGTTGCAGGAAGCAAATGGTTTGTTCCTCGAAAAGTTGGCGAAGGGAAGTGATTTTTCAAAAAAGGAAATCAGCTGCAAGGGCTGCGAAAACAGGTGCAGGGTTTTGAAGCTGACTTTCAACAATGGAAACCATTTTTATACGGGGAACCGATGCGAGCGGTGTTTCAGCAACAATCCGGATGTACAACACAAGGGAAAGAACCTGATCGATGATCAGATAAAGCTCTTGTTTGAACGAGACATGGAACCCGAAGGCGAGCCGATTCTCACCTACGGTATTCCCCGCTGCCTGAACATGTATGAAAACTTTCCATTCTGGTGTGCCTTTTTGACCACGTGCGGGTTCAGGGTGGTTCTCTCTTCTGAATCCGGTTTCAAACTTTACGAAAAGGGTTCCGCCACTGTCATGTCGGAAAACATCTGTTTTCCCGCCAAGCTTGCCCATGGTCACATTTTCGACCTTATCGGAAAAAAAGTCGACAGGATATTCTACCCTACCGTGGTCTATGAGCAGGAAGAATACGAAAATGCTTTAAATACTTATAATTGCCCGGTGGTTACCGGATATCCCGATCTTTTGAAAAGTGCGGTTAACCCTGAGCAAAAATTCGGGATTCCCCTGGATAACCCGGTTATCAGCCTTAAGGATTTCAATCTGCTGAAGGATCAGCTTTATCTATTCTTCAAACAGTCCGGAATCAATTACCGGACGGTGTCGGAAGGTGTCGAAAAGGGGATGGCGGCACAATCGGATTACAAGAAACAACTCAGGTCCATGGCGAAAACCCTGCTGAGCAAGGCGGATACCGGGGGGCGGACAACAGTTGTTCTTGCCGGCCGACCCTATCATGTGGACCCGCTTATCAACCACGGTATTCCGAATCTGTTGACGGAACTGGGCGTGGATGTCATCAGTGAAACGGCTGTCCCCTTAAATGCTGCAGATGCCGTTTCACTGGAAGATGTCAATGTCTTGACCCAGTGGAGCTATGCAAACAGACTGTACGCGGCGGCCGGGTGGGTAACGGACACGGCCAATGCCCAAATGGTTCAGTTGACCTCTTTTGGCTGCGGGCCGGATGCGGTTTCAACCGACGAGGTCAAAGAAATTTTGCGTTACGGCGGGAAAATCCATGGTTTGATCAAGATGGATGAAATCTCCAACCTGGGTGCCGTCAGGATCAGACTGCGCTCCATGCTGGAGGCGGTGAAAGAAAGAAACGGTAAAACGAGGGCCACAGGGGCCGGCAGATTGAAAAAAGACCGGGCGGTTGTGGAAGAAGACAGAAAGAGAATCCTGATCGCCCCCTATTTTTCACCCTTCTATTCGCCGCTGATCCCGTCCGCTTTCAGGCCCCTGGGTTACCGGGTGGAAGTCCTCCCGCCCCAGGATAGGGTATCGGTTGAATGGGGACTAAAAACCATCAACAACGACATGTGCTACCCCTCTATCCTGGTCGCCGGCGATATTATCAAGGCCTTCCGGTCAGGCCGCTACAACCCTGAAAATACCGCCGTTATTCTGACCCAGACCGGCGGGCAATGCCGGGCATCCTCATACGTGTCGCTTATCAGAAAAGGACTGGCCGCGTCCGGCCTGGATAATGTCCCTGTGATCAGTTTATCGGTTGAGGGGTTCGACGATCCCCAGCCGGGCCTTATAATCGATGAAAAGGGACTGGTCAAAAGGCTGGGCCTGGGAATTATTTTCGCAGATCCTCTGGCCAGGATGTATCTGTCCACAATGGTCAGGGAAAAGGTGCCCGGGACATCCAAAAAACTGCATGAAAAATACCTCTTTGAAGTGGAGACAGGCATCGAGAATGCAGATTATTATTGCCTTCTCAATCTTCTGAAAAAAGCCGTGGCGGACTTCAACCGGGTTGAGATCAACGACAAGACGGTCCCAAGAGTCGGGATCGTTGGAGAGATTTTCGTTAAATACAACTTTTTCTCCAACGGAAATATCATCGACTGGCTGTCCGGCCAGGGGGTGGAAGTGATCCTTCCTCCGATACAGAGTTTTTTCGCCCAGTGCTTTATCAATGAAACCTACAATCAAAAAGCCTTTTTTAAACGTTCCTTGACAGATCTTATCAAGTACCGGCTGCTGGAGATATACTCAGGGTACCACATCGGTCAGATCGATCGGGTCATGCAGGGATTTCGCTTTTACAAAAAGCCTCAGAACCTGAGAGAACTGGCCGAAATCACCGACGAGGTTGTCAGCCTGGCCAACCAGTTTGGCGAAGGGTGGCTTCTTACCGCCGAAATGATCGCCATGCTCAATGAAGGGATCGGCAACATCGTCTGTCTCCAGCCCTTCGGCTGCATTGCCAATCACATCACCGGAAAGGGGATGGAGAATAAACTCAGGGATATGTTCCCTCATTTGAATCTGCTTTCTCTCGACATGGATGCGGGGGCAAGCGAGGTCAATTTGCTGAACCGGCTCCACTTCATGGTAACAGCGGCCCGGGAACAGGTGGCCCGCGAGAAGGGGACGTTGGTCGGGCCGGAAACAGTTCAGCATTTTACCATTCCTAATGTATGGGCGCAAGAACTGTATATGTTCAACAATTACGCATCACTGGAGGTTGAAAAATGGAGAGCATGGGTGTCCGGTCTGGGATTGTGGGAAAAAGCGCGGAAAATCAGGCGAAGAATCAGCTTGTAACCATCGACATCATTAAATTTTAAGGAGGTCGCATCCATTCGGAAAATCAAGTGAAGGACCATATTGTTGAAGAAGTAAAGATTGCTAAAGAGACAGGAAAGATTACCTCGAAAAAGATTCATGAAATCGTCAGGAAGGCAGTGGCCGATGCTGTGTCCGAAGGCAAGTGTGGAGCGGAAGAAATCCGGCCCATCGTGAAGGATGCCATGTCTGCCGCCGTGGAAAGATTAAAGGCAGCCGAAGCGGATGTGGCGGAGAATATATCAAGGCTGCTTTGGAAGGAGCCGTAGAGGGTGTTCGTGTTCATAAGGATCAGGCTGTCGATGTTGTCAGAAAAGAGATGCGTGAAGTTGAAGAGAAACTCGCAACCTAAAAAATCAAACTGGCCCAATCTGTCAGGGACGCCCTTCAGGGAGCAAAAGAGGCGGGAGCCTTATTGCCCAAAGAGATCGGAACACGCATCGAAGCTCTTTCAGCCGACATCAAACTGAAGAGTACGGAGTTGTTCGGTCTGACTGAGCAGACTGTCAAGGAAGCCGTCAAACAGGCCATCGAGTCCGGCGAGAATGTGAAAGAGACCGTGGTTCAAATTGCCAGGGATGCCACGGAAAGGGCGCTTAAAGAGAGGCGGTTCACCGCTGACCGGGTGAAAAAAATTGCCGAAAAGGTCATTTCCGGCGCAGTGGAGGCCGCGGAGGAAGCGGGTAAAGAGGTCAAGGATGTTGCCCATGGCGCCTTTGAAGGGGCCCAGAAAGGGATCGCATCGGCATTGGAATCTATTGGAGACAAGACTAAGGAATTTGTCCACGAGGATCTTGCTCAAACAAAGGAAGACCTTGAGACGATTGAGAAGCTTTTTTTAGAGACTGCCGGCAGGGTGGCAAAACGCTCTGGAAAAACGGCAAGGGCAGTATCGGTCGATCTGGTTGAACAAACTGAAAGAACAACTTCTGTTTTAAGGGAAAAGACCGGTCATGCAACGGAAAAAGTTGCTGAAAGACTGAAGGAAGCCGGAAAAGAAGCCGTCAAAACGAGCGTGGAAACTGCCGACAAGCTCGCGTCATGGCCGAGGAGGCGATGGAGCTTGGGAAACGGTCCGTGGTCGTTGCAAAGGGGGCCATCTCATCCTTTGTATTTAAGAATGGCGGTAATATCGACAAAATCCAAAGCAGCCAACTGATAGAACTGCAACAGATAATCGTATAAGTGGTTTGCGCCCTGGATAAGGTTATGCATGATACGCCCGTTAGGCGGTACATTAAGCTTATATACACTTTCCTGAGCATAAGATGATGCAACAGCATGTGCATACGGGCATACTCCACAAATTCTTTGGGTAATCTGCTGTGCATCAAGCGGACTCCTTCCCTGCAGAAAAACCTCAAAGCCCCTAAACATTTCGCCCATACACCGTGCATCAACAATTTTATTGTTTTCAACAGTAGTTTCAATGTTCAGATGTCCTTCAATCCTTGTGACCGGACCAAGGTTTACTTTCATCAACGCCCTCCTCTGGATTAATATATTGATATTATCGGTATATTTTCCTGATTCTTTAGTATCCAATTATAGTTTTGCTTTATACATATTTCCAGGTAAACATGGCATAACTTACATAAAATAAATCGCCATATATTTGACATAAAGCAAATAATAACATTGAACATCTGATTTAATCATGATATTTATACAATAATTTTACACAAATAATGTAATATTATGAAAAAACTATTTTAATGTCGCAAATAATGTTCCAAACGAAATAATATCTGTTGATATAGATGAGCTCGAATTAAATCTAAATAAATAGGGTATAAAATTTATCTTTAGAGCCGATTGCAAATCTTACTATTCTGTCATTCCCGCAATGTTTCCGGGCGGGAATCCAGTTTGCAACTCTTTGAAATCATGGATACCCGATAAGAACATTCGGGCATGACAAAACGTTTTGCAATTATCTCTTTATACTTAATTGTGTGTTGACTCCTGATTTAAATTATTTAAAGCGAAGAAAATATGAGCAACATAATCATAGTAGGTATCGGTGGTTTTACAGGCGCAATTTTAAGATACCTTATTAGCGGATATATTCAAAATCTGGCACAAAAAGCTGCGTTTCCATATGGAACCCTTGCTGTAAATATTACCGGCTGTTTTCTAATTGGCTTATTCTCTCAGCTTGTTGAATCTCAGGCCGGGATATCTTCCGAACTTCGCACATTCCTTATAATCGGACTTTTAGGCGCTTATACTACATATTCTGCATTCAGCAATGAAACCATGAATCTATTGCAGAACCATCAGTTTTTCCTTGCGCTGATAAACGTCGGGACTCATTTATTTTTAGGGCTATCGGCAGTGTTACTTGGCAGATTTACAATAATAGCATTGTGGAGGTAGGAAAATGGAACTTCCGCCTGAAGGGAAGCTTCTTCGGATATTTATAGGAGAAAGTGATAAATATGAGGGGAAACCTTTGTATGAATGGATAGTAATTAAAGCTAAAGAACATGGTTTGGCAGGTGCTACCGCCATTCGGGGCTTGATGGGATTTGGTGCAAACAGCCGCATTCATACTTCGAAAATACTGCGTTTATCTCTTGATTTGCCGATCATTGTGGAAATTGTAGACACTCAAGAGAAAATTAAAGGGTTTCTTGCTATTCTGGAAAATGTAGTCAAAGAGGGTCTGATCACCCTGGAAAAAGCAGATATTCATTTATATAAAAGCGGAAATCAGGACAAATAAATCAGCTGGTCATATATACAGAAATCTTTGCATAAAAGGCAATTTTACAGTTTTTAACCGGAGGCTTATTATGAAGAATAAAAGTACTGAAATCACGATATCTGAAAATTCAACAACTGTGCGTTCGTCTTCTTCTGATACTCTTAGAACTGCTTCAGATTCTGTTTCTGATATTATATTTCAGGTAGATGCCAGAGGTCTTATAGTATTTATCAATGATTCAGTAAAATTATACGGTTATCAGCCCGAAGAGCTTAGCAAAGAAAATATTCTTGGCCTTGTCTGTGATGACGATAAAGAAAAAACGTCTGAATATATAAATAATATAGTTAATGGTATCATAAATAATGAATCTATTGAAATCGGGTTGTTAACAAAAGACAAGAAACGGGTTGATTTTAAATTATTCTGCACTATCGTAAATATGCCTTCCGATTCAAAAAATAAAAGCCGGGATATTTTGATGCGTATCCATGGCATTGCTATAGATATAAGCAACATAAAAAAAACAGCAAAAGATCAGGCTTACAGATATATGTTTCAGAATTTAATTGATTTAACCAGATCCAGTTGTCATGAATTAAGTCAGCCGATTACAATTTTGATGGGATATTCGGAAATGATGTTATCAAATATGGAAACAAACAATCCTTTATATAATAAACTGCTTGAAATAAATAAGCAGGCAGACAAAACAGATGAGATAATTCGCAGAATGCACAAAAAAATAAAATATATAACTGAAGATGATTTTTCCGGCAATGATATAATAGGCAAAATATAATTGATGAAACCATAAAAAGTCCATAGACCGCCATACCGGCGAAAGCCGGTATCCGGGACCTATGGAAATTGCCGGATGCCGAATCGGGTCCGGCATAACGAAACAGGCATTTTCCGACTTTTTACGAGACCATCATAATCGATGGATTTGCAAAAACCCAAACTAAGTCCTTTTTAATAAGCTATACATCGGAAACCCAGTATATTTGAGTGATTATCCGGTTCAATTTGGAATCGTGTAAAAAGCTTTATATCATTTCCTGAGATCCAGCAACCTCCTTTTACTACCATGAATTTCTCTAAACGGCTTGTAGTCCATTCGAAAACATTGCCCAGAGTATCTGCTATTCCAAAACCATTTTCAAACTCCCGGTAAAGGTCTACAGGGCTTGTTCCGCATATGGAACTTTCTTCTACGTTACAGGCTTCTTTCCTGAAACTTTCACCCCAAGGAAATGAATAACCTTTATCGGTTCTGGATGCCGCTTCCCATTCGTTTTCTGTAGGCAGCCTTTTGCCGGTCCAGGCAGCAAAAGCCATGGCATCCTCAAAGCTGACCTGAACTACGGGGTGATTTCGTTTTCTGTGTATTGTGCTTTTTGGTCCGCATGGTTGATACCAACAGGCACCTTCAATAGTTTTATAAGTAGTTGTAGCATTAAAAATAAGTTTTCCCATACCAGTTTGTCCGTCAAGTGTTTTTTCATAACGCCCAAAGTATACCTTCCCATAACCACGCTTTTCAGCAGTCGTTTTATAACCGGTTTTCTCTGCAAATACTTCAAATAGTGCATTTGTTACAGGATATTTACCCATATAGAAAGCCGGCAGATTAATGTTTCTTTCTAAGCATTCGTTTCTTTTAGGCTGCCTGCTGCCGATAATATAATTGCCTCCAGGGATAAGTATATATTGATTAAAGTATTTATCCATAGCAGCAAGAGAATGGTTGAATTCTTCAGCCAAAAGCTTGTCATTTTTTTTGCTGCCGGGCTTGCCATCGCTGATGTCATATTCTTCTTCCTGTAATGTTTCGTAAAAATTATTGCCGGTGTTATTCCCGTCATTATCAACTGTCCCGTCATTTTCTTCAAGATCTTCAGTGTCAATTTCTTCGATTATCTCAAGTTCATCATCATCTACGACATCTACTGCTTCTGCCATATCGGAAGAAGTAGAGCCAAAAGCGTCTCCACCTGCTCCATCTTTATCAGAATCACCTTTTAATCCGGATTCGCCTGCAGGACTTTCTTTCCCGCCATATTCAGTTTCAGAACCTGATTTGCCAGGAAGCCGGCCGGAAGAATCTTGTGTTGCCGTTTCAATATGTTCGTCTGTGTTTTCCTTGTTATCATCTTCTTTGGTTTCAATCTCAACTTCTTCTATGTCTTCATCTATAATTTCATATCCTTCTTCCAGCTCAACTATTTGCTCATCCGTTGTTTCATCAATTATAGCCTCCGGCAGTTCAGGATTATTTCCGGCATCGGTATTGTTTGCTGTTTCGGTTTCAGTAAATCCATCTCCACTTGCTGCTCCGGATGCAATCTCCTGTTTTGAATCTTTAGCTGTAGCGGATATACTGTTAAAATCATTTTGCACTGAATCGGAAGAACCTGCATGATTAAATCCGCCATATTTTTCCGACATAAGCCGTATCGTGTTTTTTAATTCTTCAAGTTTTTTCAGGTTATCTGCTGCATTTTCGTTTGAAATTTTTCCTGAATCTGACAATATTTTATCAATTGCATTTAAGGCCTTAGATACTTCATCCAGATTAACTGTCCCTTCATGACGGACTGTATTTATAAAAGCTTTCAGCGTATTGTCTTTTGCTTCGTCTGACATGCAAAAAGTATTGTTCGGGCCAATAATTATTCCTTCCGGATTATTATTTTGGGCATATTGTTTTTTCAGGTCGGTATTGATAGAAGATTTGAGGCTGTTAAAGTTTTTACGCTTGTTATTGATTGCGGCCGGATTGCTTTCTTCATTCCACAATAGCCTGATCAATTCGTCTGAATCGATTTCTTTCAAGGTTTCGACAGAACTGTCATCATGATAATACTCTCTGATAGTGTATGCAAGTCTGTACTTGAGGGCATTTTTATTTCGATAGTTAAGACTCTCGATTGCCTGCTCAATGCCTTTTAAAGTGATTACTTCATTCACATTAAACTCCTTTTTATCCTGCATATTTAAGCAAAGTCCGTACCATAACATTGCATTAAGCATGGCATATTATTTGCGTTAATTTGCATATTTTAGATACAGAGGAATTATTGATATGGGCCGTATTATCTGCATAACAGCCGGAAAAGATGGTGCAGGGAAAACTACCACAGCTATGAATCTATCGGCTGCATTTGCAATAGCCGAAAAAAAGTCTTTGCTTGTTGATTGTGATCCAATTGCTCATGCAACAACAGCTTTGGGAGTTAAAGGTATGCAGATAAAAGATTCTCTTTTTCAGGGAATGACAGGAAAAATAGAAGTTGATAAACTGATTATCAAAAAAGGGCCCGGGTTCCCGGACCTGATTCCGGGGGGATCGGATCTTTTCAGATTTCCAACCGGAACTGTTAATAATAAAGAATTTATTTTGCGCAATCTTCTGGCAGAAGTAAAAGATCAGTACGATTACATTGTTATCGATGCACCCCAGACACCGGTTATTCTGATGATAAATTCCTTTATTGCTGCTGAATCGCTGTTTGTAACCATACCGTGTGAATTTCTTTCTCTTGCTGGTGTTGGCTATTTGTTTGGTACATTTCAGATGATAAAAAAAGGATTCGGCCTTTATAATAACATAGACCGGATAATTCTGACAAAAACTGATACCCGGGACAAAGCTTCTGTTTTGATAGCAAAAGAATTAAGGCGTCGATTTAAAAACAAGATATTTGAAACCGCTATCCCAATATGTGCTGAGTTAAAGGATTCTCCGGCTTATGGTAAACCTGTTTTTTTGACTGATATAAAATCCGCAGGTGCAAGAAGTTATCTTAAACTGGCTTGTGAAATAATGGGACAATATCAAAAAGATAAATGAAATAATAATAAAGGAGAATTTATATATGAAAATAATAGATAAAGAAGTCATAAAAAACGGAGAGCAGGATCTGATAGATTCCATAAACGGTGATCTTGACTGGGGCACTGTTGAAGAAATATTCAGGCAACAGCACCGGATGAATATTGGTGATGATATTGAATATAAACAGGGTGATATCGTTGTATATAATGACCAGGTGGCTTACAGGCTGGAGTTTGATGTTAAGGTCAATTTTACTGTTTTATTAGATAGACAAGGAAACTGTCTTTTAGTTAAAACTCCCGAATGCGAGGAAGAATCCGGCAAGAATCTCAACGGACAAAATACAATACCTGATAATAATCTTTCCGGTGAAGACAACCATGGGAATGTAGATAATTACAGCGCTGCAATAACAGATAGTTCCGATAAAGCTGAAAATCAGGATACAAATAGCATACAGCAAAGAATAGAAGAGGCTGCGGCTGATGTTGCAGAGGCTGATATATAAAATTAATGTTATTAAAATACATACTTTTTAGGAATATATATGGATAATAAAAATAGCGATTTGGCTGTTATTAACAATAAATTTAACGAGATTCTTACCCGCCATATCAAACAGCTATTACATTCGCATTATGATAGTTTCGGATTGTCTTTTAAATTACAGGAGCTTTCCTGTCTGGTACTTATTCAGGAACAGATTGCCGCCCAAGCGGATAATTTTCCGGTTTGTCTTAATAATTTTTCTAAGGAGAAATTATTTGATGAGGTATCAGACTTAGGCATGGAAAGCGGCGCTGAACTTGACATGGCTTTTGAAAAATTGATTGCAAAGGAATTCATTTGCCTTGATGATGATAAACATATCTGTGTAAATAAACTGACACAATCTGTTACTCTTCTGCTTGACCGTATTTATCCTAAGATGTGCGGAATGAATCTTGTGGCTTATATAATTCAGACCATGGATGAAGTAATATCAGGCCGTAAAGATCTTGCTTTGGCTCTAAATCAATTTGATCAGACTTTGCAACTGCATGGGGTTCTGCTGGAACAACAAAAGGAAAATCAGAAACATAAAAAAGCCGGATCTCCACTTTTGGGTACTAAAAATATAAATTATAAAAAAGCTGAGTCCTATACCCGGGACCTATCAATTTCTAGTAAAAATAAATTTGGAACCGATAATAACAGCAGTATTATCAGATCAGGAAATTTAATTAAGTCAATTTATTCTCCTTTTTCAGAACCCGGCATAACACCGGAGCCGAAGAAGAAAGAAGTAAAAGTAATCGAAGAAATTTCTTTTAAAGATAAAGAAAATATTGAACCCGGTAAAAATAATTCAGAGGAATCCCCAATAGACTTACATGCAATATCTCCTGATGAAAAATTAATTAAAAAAGAGATAATTGATAACAAGAAACTCAATACACGCGGAAGCGAAACCACAGAACGTATAAATTCAGAAAAGTCTTTTGAACCTGACACAGAAAGCAATATACCTAAAGCCACCGGCTTGAAAGAATTACCTGAAAATAAAAAAATAATAATTCCGACAGAGATCCGCAATAAGATGTCAGATGCTGACGCATTGCCTGTATCTGATGGAACAGGGGTTGAAAACAACCCGCTTAAAAGCTTTGAAAGTGAGGATGATATAGTTGAAAACCGGATCGCTGCTTTTGAAGAAGAGCTGGCAATGCAATGCCCGATTTGCAACTCCGGGAAAGTAATTTCAAATTTAACCTTAAAGAATAAGGAGTACTTCAGATGTTCCAACAAACAATGCAGTTTTATCAGCTGGGGAAAACCTGTTTACAAGTCATGCCCGAAATGCAGCAATAATTTTCTTATTGAAAGCATTCTAAGCAACGGGCAGAAGGTGCTGCGATGCCCAAGAGCAACATGCCATTATACCATTGATATTAATGGAGACATAGAGCATGGAACTTCTGATAGATATACTTCAATAATTGACAAATCCGGCCAAAAAGCTAACCCTTCCCAATTGCCGGTTAAAAGAGCTGCCGGAAAGAGGGTTGTTCGGAGAAGAAAATAGATAATCAGAAATAATTATGTTGACAAATAATTTGTCAGATTGATCCGAATTGACAATAAGCCGTCGGCAGATGTCAACAATATGACATAAATACGGATAATAAAAAAACTCCTTCTGCCTTGTTCTGCCGGTAACTATGTTTTCAAATACTTCAGTTAAAAAAATTAATTTCAGCACAGCATTAATACCGGAAGGCAATATTCTAATTATTCTTAAATGCAGCCTTGCGGTTATGTAAATGCAGTTTTTTTACCAATATTTCCATATCCATTGACATCAGTATCCCTTTTTCCACAAAGAATTCACCTATGGGGCGCTGGAGACTTCGTTGCTTTCCAAGAAGCGCCAATCGTTGAAAAGAAGTCAAATAACCCTTTGAGCAGGCATATTCAACAAATCGTTTATCATATTTTTGCTCAAGAGAACGTTGTTTCAGTATAGCATGTATATCGTTTTTGCTGAGGATTCCCCATTTGATAGCTATCTGACCAACCGGAGGACGCTGCATTTTTTGCCGGGTCAATGCATCAATAAGTGTTTTCCATGATACTATACCTGAGTAATATAGAAATTGTCCTATCAGCAGTTTACGCTTTGGGAGAAGCCCTCTGTAAAAATGATCGGCAGGTTTACCGCCATCACTTGAAGCTGAACATTTAGTCTTATTTTCTTTATTAATGCTGTTGCTGGCATTATTGGCTAATGGTTTGAAATGATTCAATACTTTTTGAAGCGTTTCATAGGCCAGGCTAACTTCAATAAATTGATCATTTAATTCTTTTTTCATTTTACCTACAATTAAATAACGATCAGGATGCGTTTCAAGAGCTTTTTTCCGGTAAGCGGTTTTTAGCGTCATTGGAGGGATGCCAATTATAGTGTTAATTGAAACGCCCACTGCTGGCCCGAATATTACGCTATAAGCATTTAAAATATCTTGTTTATGTAAAACGATCGGCAAAATTCACCCTCCTTGATACAGGATATAATTTCAAAGTATTTAATAAAACAATTTTTGTTTTGCGCCTTAATTATTTTTCAGCATTCGAATTATATGCATAATTGGTGCCTTAACAGAAAGATTTATATAGCATAATTTATGAAATGAAAAGGATATCTTTAAATATTTTTGAATTGGTATAATAGTTGCTTAATTATTCACAACATTGGATATTCCCAATTTGTGAATAATTAAGAATTTATTGCATGATCAAGAAAAACATAAAAACGATCACTTAGTAAAGGAGTTAAAAAGAAATTAAGATGGTTGAAAAAATTTTTGTTATCAGCAACAGGGATACTGATCTTAATCATATCAGAGGTCTGCTCGATTCTAAAAAATATGATATTTTCACATACACACATTCATGTAATGTTGAAGAGTTAATTATTTCCGGCGATTATGCTGCTATTATTGCAGACTACGATTTTGTGGAAGATAGAGTTACTAAGTGGATAGATATACTGCATGAAAATAAATCCGGATTATGTTTGATTCTTTATGGTAAAAAAAGCAGTACTGATAATATAGCAGAAATACTCCGAAAAGGGGTTTATGGATTTATTCCGCGGTCCCAGCTTGCTCAACGCATATGCGATACGCTTGCAGACGGTCTGGAAAACCGCAGGGCTTTTGTCGAAATCCTGACGATGATGGATAAACAGAAAAATATAAATGAAAGACTTAAGAAGGAAAAGATTGCTCTAAGGGAAAAGAATCAGAAACTGGATTTTATCAACCGCTTCAGCTATGAGGTTGCCTATGATTTGAGCTGGAAACGTATTCTTTCTAAAATAATTAATGCCGGATTTTTGAATATAATTGATTCTGAAAATATATCCGTTCTTTATAGAATAGGAAACGATTGGAATTTTTCATGCTATTTGCCGGGCATATTGAGTGATAATAGCGCCGCAGATAAAATGAAGGAGGATATTTGCGAAAAATTCTCATCAATTACAGGAGAAAAAATATTAACTAAAGATGTTTCGGTTTCCGTTTGCTCATCAGAGGGAAAAGAAGTTGAAAATATTCCAATTTTATCATCCAATCACTTGGTTATGCCTTTAATCTATAGGAAACGTCCGTTGGGAGTACTTGTTATACTTCCAAAACAAAATCAAAAATTAAAAAACAAAAACAGTGAAATTTTATCTACTATTATAAATATCCTGGTTATGTCTCTAAACAATGCGCAAAAATATCAAAGAGCTATAAATATGAGCATCAGGGATGGTCTCACAGGCGTCTATAATCATAAGGGTTTTAAAGAATTTATTGATAACGAGTTTCAAAAGGCCAGAAGATACGGCAGATCAGTTTCCCTGATAATGATTGATGTAGACGACTTTAAAGTCATTAATGATGCATTAGGTCATCCGGCAGGAGATTTTGTTCTGATTGAACTGGCAACCCGTATAAAAAGTTCCTTAAGAAAAACCGATATATTAGTCAGATACGGAGGAGACGAGTTTGCAATAATTCTTCCAGATACAAAAACAAAAGACGCAGAAGTACTTATAGAAAGAATTATAGCTTCTATTAAGCATGATTTCTTCGAGTGGAAACAGAAAAAGATTATGGGAAATATAAGCTACGGCATTGCTGCAATTGGTGAATTAGGACTTATGGATAATGCTAAAGATCTAATCGCTTTGGCAGACTCAAGACTTTATAATACGAAGCGGCTGCTAAACGAATATTCTCCCATTACTTGCAACGGAGGTTTTTCAGCTTTAGGAAGTTATTCGGTTTCCTGATATCATATCAAAGCAGTATAAATCTAAAGGAATGCAGCACCACTTAAGAATAGTAAGTTTTTTAAAAAGCCGTAATATAAAGGATAATAATAGTGAGAAAGCAGCTTGTTTTTTCCGGCAACTATGTCGTAAGCAAAGAAAAAAATATAATTCTGGAAGCATGTTTGGGCTCATGCATAGGGGTCGCCATCTGGGATAAAGAAGCAAAGGTAGGTGGGTTGATTCATCTGCTGCTTCCGGAATGGACCGGATACGGAGAAAACACAAAGCCCTTGATTTATGCGAAAACCGGCCTGCCGATTTTCATTAATGCCTTATGCGAGGCAGGCGCAGACAAAAAACGTATGAAAGCATGTGTGGCGGGAGGAGCCCTTATCGGGCCAATATCTCAATTAGATATCGATCTTAATATCGGCGGCAGAACTTCCGAAATTGTCCAGAAAATTCTTTCTGATGAATCTATAACGGTTTGTCAGTCCGAAACCGGCGGAATGTTTGGATATCGGCTGAGTATTGAATTAAAATCATTAAATAGTTCAATCAATCTTATTGCGGATATACCACCGCAAAAGGATAAGGATTTTAAAACCCCTGCACCGGATGATATTCTTCATTCGATAAATATGGTAAGACCGATTCCTCAAATTATCCTTAAAATTGTACAGATGATAAGCGATGGGAATTATAATATTGATGATGTTGCCCTTGACATCAAAAAAGATCAGGTTATCACTGCGGCAATTTTAAGATTGTGCAGTTCATCTTATCTTGGTTTAATGGAAAAAGTAACCTCCATTAACCGCGCGCTTGCTTTATTAGGAGAAAAACGTCTTTTTAAAATAATTGTATCCGCTTCTATAGAACTATATTTTTCAAACCCACTGCAAGGGTATTCTCTGTGTAAAGGGGCGCTATTCCACCATTCTCTCGGCACAGCGGTTATTGCCGAAGAACTGGCCAAGTTTACCGGGATTGTCAAACCTGAGATAGCATATACTGCCGGACTTTTACACGACATAGGAAAGGTTGTTCTGGATCAGTACATATCATCTGCATATCCTCTTTTCTATCGGCGGACACAGATTGATATGGCAGAACTTAATGAAGCTGAAAAAGAGATTGCCGGAATTAGCCACTCCGAAGCCGGGGGTTTCCTGGGAGAACGCTGGTTATTAAATGAAACTCTTACAGATATGATCAGATACCATCACCAGCCGGAATTTGCAACTGCGAGCCCCGAATTGGCCCACGTGGTTTATCTGGCGGATTTGTTGATGACAAAATTCCAGGCAGGACAGGAATTAGCATCTCTTGATAAAGGGGATATTCCCTTAAGACTGAATAATATAGGGTTAACATCTTCACAGTTTCCCGCCATTGTCGGACTGATTCCCCAGCACGTACTGGAAGGAACAATAAATCTTCCTGCCTTTACTCACTAATTGCTGTCTTTTTTGGCTTTATGCTTTTTCCGACTGGCTCGTAAACAGCTCGCCCTTTTACTAGTTTTTGTGTAATTCTCTGTAGAAGGACAGATAATGTTCCTGCTCTATGGGGTCGTTATTTACTTCAGTTAGTAAAGTTTGAAAATCGTTTCGATTATAGCTCTCGAAGAATGCATCCACTACTGTTGGGTCAAACTGACTGCCCGAATTTTCCCTGATAATATTTAATGCAACATAATCCTCCATTTTTCTCCTGTAAGAACGATCTGAAGTCAGTGCATCATAAACATCCGCTACAGACAGAATGCGCGAAAGTATCGGGATATCTTCTTTTTTAAGACCATCAGGATATCCTTTGCCGTCAAATCGCTCATGATGGTGGTGAATTATTTTGCATTCGTCAAACCACATGCATAGTTGCCCTATAATATTGCTGCCGATAATGGGATGTTTTTTAATTATATCATACTCTTCATCCGACAGCTTTCCCGGTTTCAGGAGAATACTGTCCGGGGTTCCAATTTTACCTATATCATGCAGTAAGCCGCAAATGTTCAGTTTTTCAATATCTTCCTGTGAGCATCCTATTGTATTGCCTATCGATCTTGCATACAAAGACACCCTGTATGAATGTTGTTTTGTGTAAGGGTCTTTTGCCTCGATAATTTTAACAAATGCATAAAGTGTTGAAAAAAGATTTTCAAATATATTTTCGTAAAGAACCTGATTTTCTACCAGAGACGATGCTTTATTCAACAGAAAATTCATATAATAAAGGTCTTTTTTTATAAAATAACGCGATTTATCTTTGTTAAACAATACAAGAATGCCGAATACGTTTGATTTGATTTTGAGAGGAATAGCCATAGTACTGTTGTATTTATTATTGCTCTTGATAATAAGAGGTATCCCTTCATCTGCAACCTTTTTGATATTATGTTTTACAATAGTTTCAATTCCCGCAGTATGACCATTATCGTTTTTTGGATAAAACGCAAGAATGGTCGGATCATTATGGTTTTTGTCGAAGAAACAAAAATAGGCTTCATCGCATTTAGTAATTTCACTTGCCAGCTCAACAAGAGTATTTAAAAGACCACTTGTTCCCTGTGGATTTTCCAGTTTCCGGAGAATGAGGTTTATAACTTCAACTTCCTTAACTTTTTGCTGTAATTCCAGGTTTATTTTTACAATTTCCCGGTTTTTTTCAGTGGCCTCTTTCAGCAATATACTGTTAACAAACAGCTCCCTTTCTTTCATCACCCGCTGGATAGTTTGCGGAATTTTAGACATTTCAAACGGTTTGGTTAAAAAATCAACAACCCCGTTTTTTAATGTTTTTATAGCATTATCTGCTGTAGGATGTCCGGTGATCATTACAATTGGTATAGTATTGTCATAAAGATGGATTTGTTTGGCAAGCTCTATTCCATCAATTTCAGGCATTGAAATATCTAAAAAACAACAGTCGATCTTTTGCTGTTTGATAATTTCGAGGGCAATAAGTCCGTTGGTTTCAGTTATTATTCTGTAACTGGTAGTAGCTTCAAGGTATTCCTTAAAAATATGCAGTATGGAATATTCATCATCAACAATTATTATATTTAGACATTCTTTCATAGATAGCTCTTTTTATGTTATTTTTCACTGCTCAACAAATTCAGGTAATGATTTTTGAATGTCTTGAATTCACTTTCTGTCAGCAGGCCTTTTTCCATCAAAGATGAAAGTGCTTGTAATTTATCTATATAATTGTCTGGCATGGAATCATTGTAAAGGTGATGA
Organism: Desulfobacterium sp. N47; assembly: GCF_051233685.1. Lineage (NCBI taxonomy): Bacteria > Pseudomonadati > Thermodesulfobacteriota > Desulfobacteria > Desulfobacterales > Desulfobacteriaceae > Desulfobacterium > Desulfobacterium sp. N47. The sequence goes on along the minus strand of NZ_JBAMMY010000206.1, from coordinate 55,654 downwards.
AGGCCTGCCATACCGGAAGAGAAAAAATTCAGACTTTTTATCTTTTCAGACTTATGTTTCCGGTTATTTAAAAGCATTAATTCCTGATATACTTCTTTCAATTTTCTTGTCAGCTCTTTATTCTCTCTGTTTAGTTTTATTTTATCCGAAGCTCTGTTGATTACTATTTTGATCTCTCCCATTTTACATGGCTTCATTATATAATCATAGGCGCCTTCTCTTACAGCCGCTATTGCAGTTTCCAGAGAGGCATAACCGGTAACAATAATAACAAGAGTATCCGGATCTTTTTTCTTTGCATGCTTTAAAACATCCAGCCCGCCGATATTTGGCATAATAAGATCGGTTATAATCAGATCAAAAGATTCATTTTTAATCATACTTATAGCCTCAGCTCCGTCATAACATACCGAAACCGATCTTTCCTGTTCATCCATTAAAGCCAGATCCTTTAATATATCAGCGATTACTTTATCATCATCGATAATAAGTATTTTAACAGGATTATATATTTCAGTTAATTCAGATTCGGACATAGCAGCCGCATCATACCTTTTTATCCAGAATAAGACCTATTGTTTCTTCAAGCTTTGCAGACAAATCAAGTGCTTCCGAAGAAGGAATTTCTCTTATAACTTCACCGGTATCCTCGTTAACAACTGATATCAAGATCTTACCGGAAGCTTTATGAACTGAAAATGATAAATCAATATTCTGGAGGACTTTCATTTTATTTTGCAGGTCTGCAAGCATTCCATCAGTATTTGTTATTTTTGCAGACTTTTGTTCTTCTGCGGATTTTTTGTTTTCTTCCACAGGAATCTGATCCTGAACTGAAACATTTGACCGTGATAAAGAATTTAGATTTTTTCCTGCTAATGAAACAGATTCTGACAACATCCCCATCACCTCCTTTTCTTGCTAAATCATCAGAGCTTATCTTCTGGCATCCAGATATCTTGGAATTTTATTCCCTTTTGCCCCATATCCTTTAGCAGCATGTCTTACATTATTTATTTTAAGAAGCTCTTCTTTAATGCTCCTGCTTTCTTCTTTAACCATTATCGTTATACTTTCATCAATCGGCGCAATTTGTTCGAATATATTTTTTATACTCTCGAGATAATTGTGAAATATTTCCTTAAATTTACCAGAACCAGGGCGTATGAATTTCTGAACAGATATATCTATATTTTTAATCTTGTTTATACAGTCCTGTCTTTTAGAGATAAAATCAATAATATGTTTCTCTTTTTTCTGTATCAATGTCTCTTGCATTTCCCTCGTAGCAGAAAGGTATTGACTAGCAAGAATGAATTTTTTTTCCAGGAGCAGTTCAATATCATTTTCTTTACCGGAATGGTTCATATGTTTATTACTCCAATATCATGCACTCATATAGTTGGAAGCCTGACGCATTCTTTCTCTGTCAAGTTCAATTGATCCGGGCTGAATTTTCTTGCGCTGTCCGTTTATGATTTCTTCCCAGGCCGATAAAAGTTCCGACAATATTCCTATAACTTCATCAAATCCACCGATATCTTTGTTTATATCCGCCTGAAGAATTTTTGTGTTCATGTACTTATAGAGCTCCGCCAGATTTTTGGCAATGGCACCGCCTTTTTCGAAATTAAGTGAGCATAAAAGTTCATCAATAAAATTCATGGCCTTTTGCAAAGCTTTACACTTACTCTCGTAGTTATTTTCCTTATATTTCTGTTTTGCGATTTTAAGCTGATCTATAGCTCCTTCGTAACACATCAATACCAATTTTCCAGGATCTGCGGTGATTACGGTTGTTTTGCGATAAGTCTGTATACCGTTATTGTACATTTAGCCCTCCTCAAATTTTATTAACTCTCTTATTTCATTCCTATCCGTTGTTTAGCGCAGTTATCTGGCTGGCAAGCCAGTCGCTCTGGCTCTTGATCTTGGAAAGAGCTGTTTCCATAACCACAAACCGGTTGATCATCATTTCCTGCTTCTGGCTCAAATTGGCTTCCATCTGTTCAATCTGGGTGGTAAAGCCATTGATGTTGTTCTGAAGGGATGTTTGCTTATAGGTTACATATCCGTCAGAGGTATCGGTAATAAAACCGAGTTGACGATTCAGCAATTCGGCAACGCCCAGAGTCAGGTTGAATGTGGCCGACTCCGCGGTTGATCCGGTATAGTTGATGGAAAGCCCATCGGCGTTATTACCGTCACTGTCAACACTCAAGGTTTGGCCGCTCCCGACAGCGGCAATACCGTTGATAGTGCCGGCAACATTTTTGCCGTAAACCTGAGCGGCGTTAGTTAATCCCAGGGGGTCGCCTGCACTGGTCTGGGACACCACCAGGACTTGACCGGTACCATAGGTGTTATGAGTCAAAACGAGTTCGTTTGATGCGGATTTGGAAGCGGTAATGTTCATGGCGTACCGGCCCTCGGTGGTGGCGCTGACCGTTCCAAAATCCAGCCCATTCAACCCGGCTGTCTGTGTGTCTATCGCAAAGGAAAGCTGACTGTCCCCGGCCAGCCTGTCTGTTATAACCAGCTTACCGCTGCCGTCTAAGGCAGCGGTGACCTCATCATTAAACATATCTTCAATGTTTTTCAGGAGATCGCCGACTGTCGCGGTAGCCGTATCGCTAATGGTATAGCTTCCCGAAACATTTTGCCCATTTCTTCTTGTGCCTGAAAAGGTGATCACATCCCCATTGTCGGCGCCGCTGACCGCACTGAATAAGGTTGACGCGGACTTACCGGTGGCGCCGTCTCCTGCAAGCACTTCGGTATGTTCCTGGGTAAACTCGGAATTGAGGGCATTAACCACATCATCAATGTTCATGGTACTGTCAAGGCTGACGGTTGCTTTTCTACCGGTGGAAAACTCTTCAATATTCACCGCGACCGGCTCGGAGAGGGTGCCGGCAAGAGACTTTGATCCGGTAACCGTAGTCTTGGTGGCCGGCTGTGTAATTTCGACGTTATAGGTCCCACCCTGGGTCGCACTGGTATGGCTGATATAGGACAGATTCGGGGTGGAACCGGCCCCATAGGCTGAAAAGAGGTTTCTGACGTCTCCATAATTCGTTTCTAAGGCATTGGTGAGCTTTTCGTCATCAATAGTCAGGTTGATTTTATTATTTTTGCCTTCTTCGTCTTTCGCCAGATCCAGGGTAATTCCGATTAGCGAGAGCCGGTTAAAGTTGCCGGAGAGGCCGGTTATGGTTTTGGTGACCGTATTGATCAGTTCGGACTTGACGGAGGAAAGGGTGCCGTCGCCAAACAGTATCCCGCCGGTCTTTTTATTCGCCTCATCATATGTAAACTGGGTACTGATATAATCCATGATCTTGTTAAAGTTGTCCGCCAGGCTATTGATTTTGCTTTTTATCGTGCTCAGGTCGCGCTCCACCGCTACACTGAGCGTGGTATCGGGGTCTGCTCCTACAAGATTCAGGGTTGTACCTTCAATAACATCGGTAATCGTATTGGATGCCTTGGTTATGGTTACATTGTCAACCACAATCTCGGCGTCCTCTCCAGCTGCCACCTGCATGGAACGACCTTCGGTGGATACGGAGATATCACCGAAGTCGAGAGTGCCGTGGCCTTCATTGTTGGCGATCAGGGATAGCGAAAGTTGGCTGTCACCGGCCGTGCCGTCGGTAATGATAATCTTCCCGTCGGAAGAAATACTGGCCACAGCCGTCCGGCCTGTGCCGAACCCATCGGCAGCATTATTGATTTTATCTAACAGGTCCTGAACACTTCCATCGGTTCCGACGGTAAAGGTAATTTTATAACCGTTTACATCTGTGCCGATCCGGGTGCCATCTCCCCTGGTTCCTGTTATGGTAATCGTATCACCATTAACAACATTCGAATCTGAGCCGTTGGACCAGATGTCGGTTAACAGTGTCCCTGCTGTAATTACTGTAGAGCCATCGCCGTTTGTATTAAGTGCCGACTCCTGGGACTGTATTGCTTGTGTAGTTCCGTATGTCCCTTTCAAGATGCCCAAGGTTTGAAGCACATTGCTGTTATCTGTAAAGGAGGTCGTGCCGCTGATATCGATCCGGTACTTTGTTTCCCCGTCAATGGTTTCAGAAACAACGGAGGCTGATATCCCGTTAAGGGCATCTATCTTTTGGGCAATGGTCGTCAGGGACTCGTCGGGGCTGGAAAGATCAATGAATACCGAAGAATTCCCGCCGATGGTAACATTGGTGGCACCCGGTGCGTTGGGCAATCCCAACAAGGTTTTTACTGCCACGTTAGAGCCGGCGAACAAGTCGCTTTTGGCCCCATCACTGGTGGTAGTTTTGATAGTGGTGGCAGCGCTGATAAAACCCATGCTTTGAAGGATATTGTTTCCGCCGCTATGAGCCGCTTCGAGCACGCTGAGCCCGTCCTCGCCGGTTGTGTCGCTGGTCAATATCAGATGGTGATTGTCGGCGGCGTGCGAAACAATGCTGGCGGTTACCTTGGAAGGGTTTGCCCCGGTATTGACAGCGTTTATTTTTTCCTTGACGTCTGTCAGGCTGTCGGTGGAAACGATGCTCACAATTTTTCCCGAAACCAGGATATCTCCGGTCAAACCCAGGGATGTTGCGGTGTCTGAATAATCTTTTGAAGAGATTTTTTCCGATTGGGCAACATTGTTCACTTTAATGTTGTGTACAGCAGGGGATGCCGAGGAACTGGCGGTAACATTCACCAGGTTTGAGGCCGAGGTGCTCGTGTTAGAGGTGGTGCTGACTTTAAATGCATTAAAGGCGCTTTGATTGCTGATAGCCTGGGAGGCTGTTTTGAGCGCAAGCAACATGGTATTGACGCCCTGCCACGCGCTAAGCTTGGTTTGTGTGTCCGTCTTTTTGGTGGTAACCAAATCAACTTTTTTGTGCTCAATGGCTATCAATTGGTCAACCATCGTCCGCCAGTCAAACCCGCTCGAAAGTCCTGATATGAGATTTGTGCTTGAAGACATATCTCCCTCAAATTTATTAAACTGTTATCCCCCTGAATAAAAGCCGGAAAATAATTCCTTCTCTTACACTGTTTATCGGAAATATTTGTCCAAAACTTGAATATTTTATATTCTGATATAACAAATTCCGCCAATACCGGAATAAAAGCAAAATGCCTGCCAAACATAAAAGCCCCGTTTCCGGGTTCCCGGAAGCGGGGCTTTTATTCTGTACGGACTATTTGCTATATATATCTGCTATAAATTGAGAATGGAATTCACTCATTCATGCCGGCGCCTTCGATAGTTTCGACTATAATCGAAACTATTTGACAATAGCTTCGATTTAACCTAAATATATTCACATGGACACTATTTATTACGCTTTAAATCCCTGGTGGGAAGGCAAAGAAATTGATACCGGCATAAGCCGTGATGCTTATCTTGAAAAAATTTCGACTTACCTCGCCAGAAAACAGATCGAAGTCTTTATCGGAAGCAGACGCACCGGCAAGACCACCCTTCTGAAACAGTTTATCAAAACCCTTTTGGAAAAAGCCGTTTCTGAGAAGGAGATCTTCTACCTTGCTCTGGATCACCCCGTTTTGTCCGGCGTCCCGATATCAGAACACATCAGGAATATGCGCAAACTGTTTATGCATGATCGTGACAGGAAATTATTTCTGTTTCTCGATGAAGTTCAGGAAAGCCCTCAGTGGGAAGCGGAACTCAAAAGCCTCTATGACATAGAATCCCTTAAAATATTCTGCACAGGCTCCACATCGTCGCTGATTGCAAGACAGGCGGGTAAACTGACCGGCAGGCAAATTGTCAGCACGGTATTTCCTTTAAGTTTTCAGGAGTTTGTTGCCTTCAGGGGAGAACCTTCGTCTCTTGCGGAGGATTATAAATATGAACAATTAGTGCAAGATTACCTTAGTATCGGAGGGTATCCGGAGCAGGTTTTGAATCCTTCTCAGGAGTACATGGCCAATCTGCTGGAAGACATTCTTGCCCGTGACCTGACCCGGATTCATTCCATCAGGAAGTCTTATATCCTGAAGGACTTGCTGAGGCTGATCGGCGCTTCCACAGGATCGCGAACCAGTTTCAATAAATTATCCAAAATCCTTGGCCTTTCTGTTGATACGGTCAAGGAATATATCGGTTATCTTGAAATGGCCTTTCTCGTAAAGCCTGTGGAAAAGTGGACCACATCCTATTCCGAAAAAGTTTATTCACAGAAAAAGATTTATCTTTGGGATAATGGTGTCAAAACTCTTCTGACAGGCTATGGCGATGAAGGCAACCGGGCAGAAAATGCAGTTTTCCTGGAATTGCAAAGAAATAACATTTCCTGCGGCTATTATGCGGAAAGCGAAAGAGAGGTGGATTTTGTCATCGGTTCAGCGACTGATCCAATGCCGATCGAGGTCAAATATATAACCGCTTTTGACTGGAAGGATAAAAGATTTGACGGTGTCAGACTTTTTCTGAATCGATTCCCAAACGTTAAAAATATTCTGTTGATTACAAAGAGCGTAGAACTTACAACCTCTGTAAATAACGTTGCAGTTCATGTTGCCCCTTTATGGAAATTTTTGTGGTCTGCACAGAAAAATCCTGTTATAGCCGCTTTCCTTTCATCCCAAGTTGCATTCAAATTATAGCTGCGTTGGCTACGTCGGTTTTGTCCTCGGCGTATTACATATACGCCTGCGGGAAAACTTCCTTGCCGCCTTGCTATCTTTTTGAATGCAACTTGGGATAATAACCTGCTTGATGGAAATAATACAAAAACCCCGGTTCCGGGAATCCGGAAACGGGGTTTTTAAATATTATTACAAATCCAATTATAAAGAGTTTACTTAAGCAGCGACAGGATACCCTGAGGCGCCATGTTCGCCTGCGCCAGCATTGCTGTACCAGCCTGAAGCAGAATCTGGTTCTTGGTAAAGTCTGTCATTTCAGAGGCCATGTCCACATCCCGGATGACCGACTCCGCAGCCTGGGTGTTTTCTATGGTAGTCGCCAGGTTGGCTGCCGCATAAGACAGTCGGTTCATGGACGCTCCCACATCACCTCTAAGTCCTGACAGCGTACTAACGGCGCTATCTATCGTATCGAGGGCTGTTTGGGCGCCGGTGGCGGTAGAGAGGTCTAACCCTGTAAGGCCCAGAGATGCTGTTCTAACCCCGCCAATGGCGAGGGATATCTGGTTATCTGAGTTATTTTGTGCACCGACCTGGAAGACGTTGCCGGCTGCGGAAGTGTTGGCCGCAACTGTCATTTGCATGCCATTCAGTTCCATTGTTGTATTGCTGAAACCAGCACCAAGCTTAAATGAAATACCTAAAACATTAAAGTCCAGAGTTGTATCAGATGATTGGAAAGAAAGAAGTTGACTGGCAGTGCCAGCAGAATTTGTAACTCCAATAACACCTGCAGCTGTTTGGGTTATATTATACGTACCGGCTTTAGCCTGGCTGATGTTAAGCGATGTTAGGCCAGTTCGATTAAGCGTAAGGGTTGTAGCAGCGGCCCCAGCGCTGAAACCAACGGCAACATCAAGAGTGGAGCCTGTAACTGTGATAGTAATCCCCAAGTTCGCGAAGGTCAGGGTATCCCCGGTTAGAGCGCCTGAATAGGATTCACTTACTGTTCCTGACGAATTAACAATTTTTATTATACCGGCAGCAGTCTGACTAATAGTATAAGTGCCTTCCGTAACACCGGCACCAAGAGCGGTGACCTTTACTGAAGTTGCTATTGATCCAGCACCACTATCCACGAAATCATAGCTTACATTATCAGCGCTGTCATCAACTATCCCAGTTACATGATTAGCCACAGCCGCTGCTCCTAGCGCCCCGGTCTGGCTTGCCCCAAAAGTGCCGGTAAGCAGCGCAGTGCTCCCGTATTTGGTGGAATTGGCGATCCGGTCAATTTCCGAAGTTAATGCCGTAGCTTCAGCGTTGATTTTGGTTCGTTCAGAGCTGCCTACGTTTGCCGAAGCAGCCTGTGTGGCCAGTTCCTTCAAACGGGTAAGCATGTTTCCGATCTGGTCCATACCGCCTTCAGCCACCTGCAACATTGCTGAGGCCTCGGAGGTATTCCTGGATGCTACTTTAAAGCTGGCGATATCGGCCCTGAAGCCCTGAGAAATGGCAAGACCTGCCGCATCGTCGGCTGCATTGTTAATACGATAACCGGATGAAAGTCTCTGAAGTGATTTGCTCATTGCCGAATCTGAAATCTGCAGGTTCTTGTGAGCATTCATTGCCGCGATGTTGTTTTGAATTCTAAGTCCCATGATCTAATCCTCCTTGATTTTTTGTTAATATTGCCGATTATTCGGCTTGATATATTCGGGCTTCCATGCCCATTGTTGTTTGCAATCCCTACCTAGAAATTTTGCATTTATCGCCTCCTTTCCTGGTTTACCGGATCGCTTCAAGCTTTGATTATATTATCGGCAAATGGTGTGAGGGACTTTAGAGGATTTTTTCGTTATGAGAATTAATTGTATGCAGTCTTCTCATCCAAACTCTTTTCAGTCTTTTCCAGAAGATCCCTGGTGAGCGTTAAAAACATGCCTACAACTGAAAACCAGTCTTTTAGCTTCTTAACCCGTGCCATCGCAAGACACTGTTTGTCTGAATAAACATCCCGCAAAAAGCCTAATTCGTTTGAAAAACAAACATCGTAAGCGTTCATGGTATGAGACAGCAAATCCCAGAGAATTCGGTTTTTTCCGAAAGTATCGGACAGATCAAGATATTTCTGCTCTATGGATGTTAGCCGCTCCATATTAATATTTTCCGGATCTTTTTCCAGAAAAGGTTGAGTTATTTCTTTTTCTGCCTGGCTGGTCATCTCGAGCGCTTCCTGAAACTCTATAATGGAATCAAACAGCATTTCTTTGCTTTCTTTCAGCTTTTTTTTGATCCGGCTAATTTTTCCCGGCATATCAACATGTTCGGAAAAGCTTGAATAAGCCTCATCTAAAATTAAATTTGGTTTAAACACCTCCATACAGTATTTATCTATCGCATCTTTAAAAGGCATTACCTCAGCTCCGAAAATCTTTGCGCCACCCTCGGTTGCGTTGATACATGTACCTTTATATGCGGCAATGTCCTCTTCATAAGTATTTTTCATGATCGCCCAGGATTTTTCTGATTTTACAGGCTTTCCATTATTTCCTTCTAACTCGATAACAGGCTGATTTCTGATATGTTCGCAACGGCTGCCGAATATATCGCCTTTTACATGCGTATCTCCATCCTCTGCATAGGCTAAATCCTGGCCGATAAGTATAATAGGATCGCATCCGAGTTCTATTAAAATCTTAAATGCAAGATTTGCTACAGAAATTCCCACATTCAAAGTACCCTTTTCCTCTTCAAGCCAATTGAAATGAGAGTAACCCCTGTAGCCAATAAATTTTCTGCCCTTAAAAGCGTCAATAGTTTCGGGCATGAGAATCGGCAAAGCAACAAAATATACGCCGCTAAAATTATCCACACCTGAATAAAAAAGATCAACGCCAGGCGTTCTTTCTAAAGAGGTAACAAGATGCGGCCGTATTCCTTTCTTAATAAGAGGGATAAAACTTGCATCACAACTGATAATGGGAGCTTTATCCTGCAATCCTTCAAGAAGGTGCATATTCTTGTTGAGCGAAGGCCCGGCAGCCACAAGCACTCCCGGTCTTTTTGCAAATTTGCCATAAAGCGTATCAATGCCAGGATTTGAATAAATATGTTTGATATTATGAAAAATATTTTCCAGCCCGACAAAGGAATCAAGGGAGTCGTTTCCGGTTAAAACCATTAATTGTTGAACCGCATTTTTAAAAACTGCCAGTATTTTTTCATAGTATTCTCTTTCAAGATGGATATTAGCAGGGATAGGTATTATTTTCAAGGATTTAAGAGCTATTAATATATCCCTTTTGGAAAGGATTTCCGTTTTTAGTCTTACATATATTTCTTCCGGGGGTTCTCCTACAAAAAAATGAATATCAGGCTGTGAGATAATCTGCGAGAAATCACCGACAGTTAGCGCAAGACGGAAAATTTCAATATCCTTTTCAAAAACCACAATTTGTCTTGTACCCACCTTTTCTCCGAGTAACTTAAAATATCTATCTAAATGGTAGCCGAGCCCCAAACCCATAAAAACAACAACCGGGGCATATTTTAGATCCAGTTTTTCAAGATAGTTATCACAATATGTTACGGGATCATCATTGTCATATAAAATAAATAAATCAGATCCCTTTTTAATAATGAGATTGGGTTTTCCCTTTGAGGTTTGAATAAGCTTGTAAAAAGGATTATTTTTTGTTCCGCTGATTCTTTTCGCAAGATCAGGATATCTCTTTCCTATAGCTTCCATGTTTTTATCGAACAGTGAAATTGTCGTCATATACAGCCTCCTGTTGCAACGCCTTCAATCATGGCTGACATTTTATCCATATCTTCACTTCCTGACAATTTACTTTTTATTATGACTTCTATAATCATACGGCAGAGATTTGCCTCTTCCATCCGGCCTTTCCTGTTGAAGTGACGATTCAAATCCACAAAAATCTGTACCACATCCACAAAGTCATTAACCTCGCATCGAATGTCAATTTCTTCCTTATCGGAAATTTGCCCGGCTGTTTGAAGAGCCTCTTCCCACTGTTCGACCTTGGCAAATGCATATATCCCGGCAATTTTATAAGAAATATTAGCCGGATCAATCTCATGAGCTATGGCGAGTTGTTCAATACCATAAGCCACATCATCTGTTTCTATCGATGCAATCCCCAGGTAGTACCTGGCCAATGCCGTTTCTTCAGATATAAGTTCTTTTTCGATGTTTAGAATCCGTTCACCAAGAATACTAACCACCTTACAAAAATTTTCTTCTCTATGATATACCCCGGCCAGAGAAAGAACAAGTTCGGATGATTCAGGAAATTGCGCTATGGCATTTGTGAGTATCTCTTTAGCCATTTCGTGTTTATTCTGCCTGGAATATAACATGCCAATCTTTGCTGAAAGATTTGGATCAACGCCTGCGGCTTTTATTAACCATGGGTATGCGCTTTCAATATCTCCTAATCGAAGAAAAAGAATCCCGGCTTTCAAGATCTTTTGAGAATCGTAAATTGAGCCGAAGGCTTTTGCAATTGCAGGAATTTTCCTTTTATCCCTCTTTTCTCTTCCCTCCATGCTGTGGGTTATTTTAACCACATCGTACCTTAAGGCCCGCACTTGTTTCTCGTTAAGTGCTTCATCCAGGTCCTCAAATACTTTCCCTTGAAACCGGACCCCCGTTTTTTTGGGAAAAACTCTTATCTGATAGTTATCTTCTTTCTGATCTGTGAGCAGGTCGCTCTGAGCCATTGACATTTTCCTGGCTTCTTTGGCCGGCTCAATCTTGAGTCCAAAGGCGATGTTCTTTCCTATCGGCAAGAGCATCTTAAAAAGAGCCAATCCGAATCTATCTCCCGGATGTATGTATTCATCGGCATCCATGAATAAAATATAATCGCCTGTTGCTTTGCTAAGACCAAGGTTTCTTGCTTGTGAGAAATCATCCTCCCATTTGGATTCTATAAGTTTTGCTCCATACTCTTTTACAATCTCCATGGTTTTATCTGTCGAACCCGTATCAACTACTATGATTTCATCTACCAGATCACATACAGATTGCAGAGCCTTGCCGATTTGATCCTCTTCATCTTTTGCAATCATACAAAGGCTTAGTTTCAATGGTCGCCACTCTTCATTTTTAATGATCGAAAGGATTCTTTTCTTTAGAAAAATATCACCCTCTGTATCTTTTGACATCTCGAGGTGTTCAATTGCCTTGTTTTTATCGCCCTTTATCAGATAAAGCTTGCCCAGATTTGCAAAGGCCAGGGCGCTTTCGCTTTTTTCAGTAATCTTTTTAAACCATTCAATGGCCTTATCATACTCAAGAAGGTTGGAGTAAATCATTGCTCCCATTAATTGGGTATTATATTCTTCTTTGTCATCCGGTCTGTGATCAGTCCATTGTTCGAAAAGCTCTTTTGCTTCAGTGAAAAACCCTTCCTTTACAAGAAACTCTAACATGGGGATATACATTTTATAATGCCCAAAACCACAGCGGGCACCCTCCATAAAGCCATCTAACTGACTATTGGTTAGAATCCGAAAGCCTGTATACATCTCGGATAGCTCAACCATATCTTCTTCAGGTGTAACGTCATAGACCAATTCACCTTTAAGGCAGCGGGTGTCATGTTCCCGGATATTTCCATCGCTATTCCCGGTTTCATTTTCCTGATGGATTAATTCGATTTTAAGACCATGTGCGATTATTCCGCAAATCCATGATACTTCATCCGTATTTTCCTGTGCTAAACCTTTCATACAGATTTTTGTATGAGATTTTATTACCAGACGGGGTTCTATTCTTACAATGAAGTCTGAACAGCCGATATCTTTGAATTGTTCTAATTTTTTAATCCATTGATAATTTTCAAGCAAATGTCTGTCTTTTGTGGTTTTAGTATGAACTCCATATCCCGGAGCTTGTTTGCTCGTAAGCATTTTTGTAAGCTTTTTAGCAGAGGATATAATGACTCTTTCCTCCGGTTTAATAAAAAGAACCCAGTCGGTTTCTATTTCAGATATAAAGGAATCCAAATTCACAACTTGAATACCCAAGTTTTTTATTTGCGCAATGTCTTCAACTGCTAAACCTAAATCGATAAAAAATAAATTATTAGTCAATTCGGCTGCATATTGAATACATTCATGCAATTTTGAGATATGGTTTTTCCCAAAAACACATATTGATAGAATTGTGCTCAATTGCTTTTTCATATTACTCCTATTGCCTTCATATTCCGTCCAATCTATCAAAACTTCACCTTGCCAGCACAACCATTGACGGCGATTGTCCCTCAAAATATGGCATATCTTCGAAGCCTTCATATATTTGAGTGCTATAAAATCCATTTTGACCCAATAAACATACCAACTCAACGTCAGTATAGAATGCGACTACTTCAACACGCCCGGTATCAATCTTCCCGTTTCGGCCGATAAAAATCTTATCATGACGCAAGATACGCCGATCTTCGCAGTATTCAAAATCATCAAGGTAATAAGCAAACCGATCTTCATCTGGAAGCGGTTGCCAAGTTCTGAGTTTACCCTCATTGAGTGTCAACATACGCTTTCGTTTTTCCGGCATTTGATATAGTTCCATGAGCAAGTGACCGCCGGACTTAACTGCTGCACGCATCTTGGTCAATAGCTCCACCGGTGCGCTCTCTCGAATCGGCTTAAAATAACCGAAAGCTCCGGTAATGCAGGTCGCTATGTCGAACATGCCGTGCTCAAAATTGGCAAATTCTAATGCATCGGCGGCGATATTGTGAACGATTGAACTTAGATTCAGGTCAGCAGTCCATTGTTGAGCGAATGCCACACGAGATTGAGAAATCTCAACGCCTATGCCCAGGTCAAGCATTCCCTCAAGCGCCAATGCCACGAGTAGCCGGCCGTTGCCGGAGCCGAAATCGATTACGCGCAGATTTCGCCGACCCAAGTGACGAGCGATGAATGCTACTTGTTTTTCAGTCTTTTGAAGTAACAAACTGTGATAGTCTTGGAGTGACTTTCTTGTTGGAAAACTTTCCGGGCTTTCAAAACCCTCATAGCCGGTTTTGTAGAATTCAGTGTTCCATGTGGTTGTCATTTGATTATTCTGTCTTTGCATAGAAACTTCTTTGATAGGAGCTTGCGGTTTCATCATAAAACTATATTTCTCCTTACTACCAGATCCCAAGTTAACGGTGTCCCGCGTTCAATATCGTAACCGGCCTCTCTTCCTACCACTTCATCAAGGTCACGGGTGTGCAAGCCATAGCCGGGACGGATAGAGCGCACATTCTCTTCTGTAAAAGGTTCACCCGCTTTCATATCTTTAACCACAAATAATGACCGACGAAAAACGCGACTCCTTGCCTCACGCTCACTCACGCCATAGTGAACCGTGCCCAATGCTTTCTCTACAGTTCGGATTGCCTCCACCATTGCCTTGAATTCATGAGGTTCCAGGGAAAAGGCGCTGTCGGGGCCAGAGATGCTGCGGGATAGAGTGAAGTGTTTCTCAACAATGCTGGCACCCAAGGACACAGCGGCTATGGCAGCGGTGATACCGAGGGTATGATCCGACAAGCCAACGGGTAACCCGAATGCTTCCGTCATGTGCAGAATGGTTCGCAAGTTCATTTCCGCTGGGTCGGCTGGGTAGTCACTCGTGCATTTTAAAAGGGCAAGTTCCTTGCAGCCCGCTTCTCGTGCGGCCGTTACTGCCTCGTCTATCTCAGCCAATGAAGCCATGCCTGTGGATATGATCATTGGTTTTCCTGTTTTGGCCACATATTTAATGAGCGGTATATCAACCAGTTCGAAGGATGCGATCTTGTAAGCCGGCACTCCCATCTTTTCGAGGAAATCGACGGCAGTCTTGTCAAAAGGTGTTGAAAAAAGATCCATGCCGAGATCATTGGCGATTTCCTTCAGCTTCGGCTGCCATTCCCAGGGAGTGTAAGCCTCCATATAGAGTTCATAAAGGTTCCTGCTTTCCCATATGCTGCCTTTACCGATGCGAAAATATTTGTTACCACAGTCTATAGTAATGGTATCCGGCGTATACGTTTGTAATTTGATAGCATCTGCCCCGGCCTCTTTTGCTGCTTTTATGAGCTGAACAGCCTGGTCGAAATTTTGGTTATGATTTGCGGATAATTCTGCAATAATATAAACGGGGTTGAGTAGCCCAATAATTCTGGAATTAATTTCAATCGAACATGTCATATCAATTTTTTCTCAATTTTTTCTTTAATTAATTTTTTATGCACTTTCCACACACTTGTTAACATTGCCAGGCAAATGACATTTAAGTATTGTCTTTTTCTAAGGGCATGTTCCCTGAAACGTCCTTCAACCTCAAACCCAAAACTTTGATGCATATTTATAACAGTTTTATTAAATTCAAATACTTCACAGCAGAGCTTGTTAAACTTAAGTTCATCAAACACGTATTTCAAAATGGAATATTCCACAAAACTACCGACTCCTTTACCTCTGATATTTGGACTTGCCAGGTAGAATGCCCAATGGCATCTCATATTGTGATAATCAATGTTGTAAAGATTCACAATTCCTACATCTTCAGAATCGAAATTTATAATCCAGTATTTCTTGGTAGTATTATGTTTAATTTCATCAAACCATTGTTCATGCTCTTGATAACAGATTCTGTGATCCGTATACATGTACTCGGCTACTTCGGGAAGATTTCGCCACCGGAAAATCACATCTTTGTCATCTGGCAGAATATCTCTTAAAATAAATAGTTTGTTAAATTCCATATTTTTTCGTCCTACTTCTTTACAAAAATATTGTCAGGATCAAACAAGACTTGTGCTTCTCCATCTATTACATTTACCCCTTTTTGGTTTATGCAAAATGTCCTTAATACAATATGTCTTTTTTGAGGATCTTTTGAAACAATCTCAACTATTGCCGTAATTGTGTCCCCAATATATACAGGAGTTAAAAATTTAATATTTTGAGATAGAAATATCGTTCCTGGTCCGGGCAATTTTGTTCCCAATACATTCGATATAAAACTCGCCACTAGCATGCCATGAGCTACTCGTCCTCTAAAAAGCGTTTTTGAGGCATACAAATCATCCACATGTAATGGGTTAAAGTCACCGGATATTCCGCAAAAAAGAGTCAAATCTGCCTCCCCGATCGTTTTCGTGAAACTTTCTGTTGCTCCAATCCTAATTTTTCCAAACTTGTTCTTTGCATTTTTATAAGCCATTAGCATAACCCCTATTTCCATTACATGCTTGCATAGTTCTGTTTACACCTGCACCATCAATTAGATTTTGTATGCTTCCCGACAATTTCTCTCTTATTATTTTGTTATTAAGCAGAGATTTAAGAGAATGAACTATGTTTTTAATAAACATATTGTCTGCAACATTGAAGACGGTGACAAGTCTATTTGCAAGCTTTTGTGCAGATTGACATTGGTTCTCTGCTGCGACGATAGCCACAAATGGCAACTGCATGAACGCAAGCTCCCAGCATGTGCTTCCGGCAGCAGAAATAGCCAGATCAGCCCATGCCATCAGTTCGGGCATATCAGGTGGGTTAATTAAAAGTTCAAACGCTGAAAAGGATGAAAATAAAGTTTGCGACAATAAGTTTTGATGGGGATTAGCAGGTCCGATGATTATCTTGACTTCAATTTCAGGGTAATCCAGAAGTTTCAATGCCTCAATAACTTTTAACGTTACGTTATCCGGGTCGGCTCCTCCAAGGGTTACAAGTATATTTTTCGCTTGGTCTGGGATTTGGCGTTTGAACCCCCGGTATTTCAGAAATTCCCTGCGCAAGAGGACATAACGAGTTCCTAATAGAAGAGCTGTGTCTTCATCGCAGTGGTAGTTCAAATCAGGAGCGTGAATATTCTGATTGAGAAGGATATTGGCGTGGTACTGGGGCAGGTGGTTCATGTCGTCAATTACCAGAAGGTAATTGCCCGTATCACGTATCGCCTTCTGGTATTCAGGGGTGAAATGATATCCGTCCAGAACAAGCCAGACAGATGACGGATCGTTTGGTCTTTTGCTCTCAATAATATTAAGTGTTTGAGTCAGGTCGGACGAGTGAGGATGCGGGCGTACGATAGAAACAAAGCTGAACCCTTCTTGAGTAATGCGTTCTCTAATCGGATCGTTTTCACAACAACTGATGAACGTTACTTCTCCTCCCTGGTACTGCCAAGCCTGGGCGAGTGCTATGCACCGCATTATATGGCCAGCGCCGATTTTCCCGTTTGCGTCTGTCCTGATGTATAAGTGCATTAATTTAGCCTCTTAAAACCGGATATGGCAGGTTGCCCAATAAGAAAACTTTCCGGGTGGCCTGAACCAATTGCTTCATTTAGTAAAGGAAGAACTTGGTCAACGGCATCCAGATATTTTTTTACATGTTCCTCTTCATGGGCAAACATGGCATAGAACCCTGTCGTGGCCAGAAATCCTTTCTCAAGCATGGTCTGCACGAACAGAGCTTTCAGGACAAGAGCCTTTTTATGATCGAATGTGAAATGACTCATGGGAGGAATTCCGCCTGTATGTATCTTTATTTCATGTTTAGAAAATAAATCATGCCATCCGTCCTGAACCATTTGGCCGATTTTCATGAGATGCTTTCCAACGTTATATTTACGGTGTTTCTTGATGGTAGCAAGAGCCGCTACCGGCCCGATTCTTTCAGTCCAGTAGGTGCTGCTGATGAAACTCCGTTGAGCTGCATCCATGATAGAACTCTTTCCAATAATAGCCGCCATCGGATAACCATTTCCCAATGCCTTTGAAAAAACGGCCATGTCCGGTTCCATACCCAAGACAAGATGTGCCCCTCCTGTGTTCATCCGGAAGGCCGCCGAAATTTCATCGATGATCAATACAGCGCCTGTCTCAGATGCGAGTCGTCTGACGCCTTCGTAAAATCCGGAAACAGGGAATTCATTCCTGACGGGTTCCATGACGATTGCCGCTATTTCACCTTTATTAATGTCTATAATTTGTTTGAGATCGTCCAACTGATTATAGCGGAAAGGGAATGCAGTTCCCGCAAGCGCTTTAGGAACGCCTGCCGGTTCCAGGCCGGCAAGAAGATGCTCGCCGAGGGCGTTTTCCGTACCTATGTTGGCCGCCAAATACCAGTCGTGCCAGCCGTGGTAACCGCAGAAGGCAATCTTGTCGCGACCCGTGAATGCCCGAGCGATCCTAACGGCCACAGCCATTGATTCTCCACCGGTCCTCGCAAAACGAACTTTTTCCGCCCATGGATGTAATTCACACAAGAGGTCTGCAAGTTCCACTTCCTCGGGACAATTCAGCGAAGAGCTGCTTCCCTTGTCAATTGCTGATTTTACCGCAGCATCGACATCAGGGTCCGCATAACCAAGGACATTAGCCCCGATGCCTCCTATACTCATATCAAGATACCGATTGCCATCCAGATCCCAGACTTCAATCCCTTTTGCCTTGCTGAAATATCCCGGCCAAACACCATAGGAAAACATATCGGGCCGTTTGGATAAAAGCTGGCTTAAGCCGGGGATCCGGCCTTTCGCGTGTTCCTGTAACGCAAGTGATTTTTTAAGATTCAATCTTTGCATAGACTTATGCCGCCTGTCTTCGTTGCGGGACTTCTTCAACCCTTCATTTCGTTTAAATTGCTGGTTGATGTTTGACCAATCCGGTTTTTGTTTTAGAAGATTGAGGATATCCGATGTACGGAAATCAGGTTTCACAGGGTAAAGCTCGTTATAAATTTTATTAATAAGCTCGAAGTCCTCCTGTTCATCCACCGTCCAGCGAAGATGAGATAGATCTTCTGTGTTTTGGTAATGGCCGATCCGGTATCTTTCCGGGTGTTGATGAATGAAGGGGGTAACATGCTCCCTTTGAGATGGCAGCGTTGCTTCTTTCCACGCCTCTTCTAAAGCAGACAAAAGGAACACTTCCACGTCCAGGCCGTCCGGAAAGGTGGGCGAAAGCGCATTCGTGGCATAGTCATAATTTCCATCCAGACAGAATTTGATAACAGCGTCAATAATATTGGGATCGATTAAAGGACAGTCGCCAGTGAGTCTTACAACATGCGATGGCTGCCAGGATCTTGTTAACTGGTAGAACCGGTCAAGGACATCATCTAAACTTCCTCTAAAACAATCAATACCTTCGGCAAGGCACACCTGTTCAATGGCATCATCACTGGAATCAATGCTGGTTGCAACAATCAATTTATCAATTCGTTTTGATTCCAGAACACGCCTCAATTGGTGGATAAGCATAGGCACGCCAAGTATTGGTTTCATAACTTTTCCAGGAAGTCGTGTCGACGAACATCTTGCTTGTAAGATCGATAAGATCATTGTGAATAATATCCTTTTAAAAAAAATGTGCGTATAAGTTTAGCAATATCGTATTGAATCACATCTTTCCCCATAAGAATGGATTTATAATGCTTTCGTCTGTAATCGCAAAGTTTGAATAATCTAAATCAAATGTTTTATCTATATTTTTGGTTAGATGACTTAATATGTCTTCTAATTGTTGATAATTGTTCAGCCCCACAATATAAGTGTCTATTTCCTTCAAATGATCTACAAAAGTTAAAGCGGCATCCAAGGCTGATAAATTTATCGGTTTTATTATATCGTGATATTTCTGAAGATACGGTATTGCATGGCTTAAGTATGGGGGTATCTGGGATGGTTCCATGAACAACAGACCCTGCAGAAATATAGAACGGGCATGGACCTCGATATGCCGATCTTTCAATTTTTTCAGATGACCGCTTTTCAGTAAGCGCTGATCGAAGATGTTGACGGGGACCTGTATCAGATCAATAGAATATCTCTTCAATGCTTCATCGATCTGTTCAGTATCATACACGGATACCCCTATCTTTTTAACCAATCCCTCATCTTTCAGAGCCTCCATTGATTTCCAGAGCTTTTGACCGTTGACCGCAAAAAGGTCGTATGCATGGTGAATCAATAATCCGTAGACTGAAGCTTGTCTGAGCTTGTGGAGGGACGAAATAAAA
Source organism: Desulfobacterium sp. N47 (assembly GCF_051233685.1). Classification (NCBI taxonomy): domain Bacteria; kingdom Pseudomonadati; phylum Thermodesulfobacteriota; class Desulfobacteria; order Desulfobacterales; family Desulfobacteriaceae; genus Desulfobacterium; species Desulfobacterium sp. N47. Next base: position 35,992 of record NZ_JBAMMY010000206.1, on the reverse strand, counting down.
GTCTTTCTTAAAAGCGCGACATCTTGTTCCCGGATAACATCCTTGTCGAAAAAGGGTGTTTTTATTATGATCTTGAATCGATGCCTATCCTGAATGCACGATCCCAGAACTGTTTCACTATTCCCATAAGCCGGGGCCGTATCTATCATTTCTATGCCCAGCGATTCAGCCTGCTGTAAGATCTTTGCTACTTCAGCAATCGGCGTAATGCCCTCGGCGTTCGATACGCCGTAATTTAACCCGAATTGGGCAGCACCAATACCAAGCTTCATGACCAGATATCCTTAATTGTTTTAATGACGTATTCCTGTTGGCAACTTTCCAGCTTAGGAAATATGGGAAGACTTAAAATCTGCTCATAAGCCTGTTCCGCTACCGGGCAAAGACCCGCACTTGTGTTAAAACGCTTTTTATAAAAGGGATGAAGATGCACAGGCAGGTAATGCACATTGGCCCCGATTCCTTTTTCTCTCAGGTGTTTAAAGACGGATTCACGTTTTTTCGACGGCTCTTTGTCCATTATCCTGACGACATACAGGTGATAGGCATGGAGAACATCCTTACTGACAGATAATGGCATTACATAAGGAAATCCCGCAAACGCCTCGTCATAAACCCTGGCTATTTCTTGTCTCCGTGCAAGCCATTTTGGCAATTTGTTTAATTGACTGATGCCTAATGCGCACTGGAAATCGGTGATGCGATAGTTGTAACCCAGTTCAACCATCTCATAGTACCAGGAACCTTGCTTTTCTCGTTGGCGGTGGTCGGTGGCAATACCATGACTGCGGAACACCCGCATCCGCTCCGCAAGTATTGGATTATCCGTTGTGATCATCCCTCCTTCGCCGGTGGTGATATGTTTGACCGGGTGAAAGCTGAAAACGGTCATATCGGCTAGCGCACCTACCCTATGGCCCTTGTATGCCGCACCCAGGGCATGACAGCTGTCAGCAACATATGATAGGTTGTGTTTCCTTGCGATAGCTCTTATTTTGTCATAATTGCAGGGCTGGCCGGCATAATCAACAGCGATGATGGCTTTTGTGCTGGGTGTGATTTTTTCCTCAATTCTGTCCGGGTCGATCAGGAGTGTATCTGAATCCACATCCACAAACACCGGCTTGCCGCCTTGATACACCACACAGTTGGCTGTAGCCGCAAAGGTCATCGGAGAAACAATAACCTCATCACCTGGTCCTATATCTATGGCATGCATAGCTGCATGCAGCGCTGCAGTTCCATTGCTGACCACTACGGCGTGTTTCGCGCCGGTAAAATCGGCGAATGCTTCCTCGAATTCGGGCACCTTTGGACCAGTGGTCAGCCATTCGGAGCGCAGAGCTTCAACAACGGCAGCGATGTCTGAAGCATCAATATATTGACAACCGTAGGGAATATCCATCATACGTTTTCCTCACACGGCCATACTTGAGATCTAATTATGGTCATGTACGAATCCTTCTTCTGAGTTAAGAAGATTTAAGACAAATTTTTCATTCAGCCGATGGATGGTGCTGAGGAAATTATTGTATTCGTCATCTTGCGATTTCGCAGAATCTGCGATGAGTTTCGATAAATCCTCTATGCTCAACCATTCATCATTCAGGTTGCTTACATAGGTAAAATCCTCGGGTAGAGGGGTGCCATTATTATAATTTTGCCTTTGCCACCAGGAATAATTTGGCATAATTACAAACATACCGTCGTAGACGACAGTATTTCTTCCTTCTTCTTCCATCAAAAGGGCTTCATGAAGTTTTTCGCCTGGGCGGATGCCGATAATTTCTATCTCGCATTCCGGTGCTACGGCTTTAGCAAGATCGGTAATTCTCATGCTGGGAATTTTCGGAACAAAAATTTCGCCGCCCTGCATGTGGGTAATCGCCTTAATAACCAGCTCAACCGCCTGATCCAGAGTTATCCAGAATCGGGTCATTCTATCGTCCGTTATGGTAATCCTCCCTGTTTTCTTTTGCTCATTGAAGAGAGGAACCACACTTCCGCGGCTTCCGATAACATTTCCATATCGGACGCAACAGAAGCGGGTTCCACGAGATCCCGAATAGGAATTTCCCTGAATAAATATTTTTTCAGCACAAAGCTTGGTCGCGCCGTAAAGATTTGCAGGATTGACGGCTTTATCGGTACTTAATGCAACAACTTTTTTAACGCCTGTGTCTATTGCAGCATCAATAATATTTTCAGCACCATGAATATTTGTTTTAATTGCTTCAAAAGGGTTGTATTCACAGGAAGGAACTTGTTTAAGGGCAGCAGCATGAATTACCATATCAGCACCTTCCATAGCTCTTTTCAGCCGGTTTGAATCTCTAACATCCCCGATGAAATATCTGATAATATCTTCGCCAAATATTTGACGCATTTCATGCTGTTTTAATTCATCGCGACTATATACCCTTATCGTTTTGGGGTGGTATTTTTCGAGCATCACCTTGCAGAAGTGTTTACCAAAAGATCCTGTTCCCCCTGTCAAAAGAATTGTCTGTTTTTCCCAATTTATATTTTTCATATATTAATTATTTTCTCAGTTATAACTATTGCATAAGAAAGGGTTTGTTATTAGCATAAAAGATATTTATTCATATTAACCGAAACGGTTGATGCTAATATATCGTTTAAGTTTATTTAAGCAAAAGATGTGCCATATAAAGACAACGCTATCGCCAGGGAATCTTCTGCTGATATATTTTATTGCGGACACTTTAATGGCTTACGCCGGAAATCTTTCATGACAATTTCTTTATGAAAACTGCAAACAATAAAATTTAAAATATTGTTTCTTGTATGCTGAAAGGTGTGTCAAATAATTGTCATATTGAAATAAATAAAAAAACTATTTTTTTGCTAAAGTTTTATTGTTTATAGCCGATACTATGTTTGAATGGGTTTTATTTGTTAATATTCTGAATATGGGGTATTTTTATGGTTATTTCAGCATACCAGGTTAATAATGTATTAAGGGTTTACCATGATCAGCTTCGAAACAGCAGAGCATCGCGTAGACAGGTCAATAATTCGGCTCTATCACCGGATAGAGTCACTATATCTACAAATGCTAAACAAAAAGCTGTCAGTGATAAAATTGCATCAAGTATTGCAAATAAAATCAATCAGTATGGCACAAAAGACGAAATAGGGAATGAGTCATTAAATAAATTTGAAAAAGACCCGGAAATTCAGCAGAGCGTTTCCCAAAACATTCCTGCCGATCTTGTATTCAAAATGATTGATGATGATGGAGAAACAATAAAAATGTTTAATATTGAAGATATTAAACATTCTGATAATTCTGCCGCATAATGAGCTGAAAGAAGAGGTAATAAATGAAAATTGAAGATAAGATAGCAAATTACGAGATCAATAAACAGCTGTCAAAATCAATGTCTAATATTCAGGAAGGACAGCAGATTACGGACGGCAATAAAAATTACGAAACAAAAGCTGAAAGCAGAGATGCTATTGTCAATCTTTCCCGTGCTTCAAAAGAAGTCAGAATGGCAAATGAAGTCATATCACTGACTCCGGATATAAGAGAGAACAAAGTTTCGGAAATAAAAGATAAGATAGCATCCGGAACTTATGAGATCAACCATCAGGCAGTTGCAGCAAAACTTGCTGATGCTTTTATGGATGATATCCTCTAAAACGCAAAGAACAACTTTTTATAAACAACATAAAAGCAGATAAATCAATCAGGTATGCCATGAACAGCCTGCTTATTAGCCGGAGCCTTACCGGCCTTTTCCTGTTGACCTGCCAGCCCTTGACTCTTCATAAAACATGCAATCAAATATATTCTTTTAGTTTCTGAACCCACCACCTGAGGTGGAGGGCCCGGAGAGGTTTCTGGTAATTCGGTAAGAAATATTTAATATAAACGGGGTAAAGTGAAGCGTACCATGCCATGAGTTGCCCCCTTACAGAGGGTTTTCTGAGGCCTGTCGTTCTAAGGAAGGAGTCTTACTCTTTAAACTTTATGTTCTTTGACGATTTCATGTTACTCTTTATGAAACCGTCAAAGAACTTATCTGCTGGAAATAACCTGGCAATTGTTAATTTTATCTACTTAAAAATCTTTAAATCCATCATCATCCATAGGGATTAATTGTTCAGGTGTTAATTCTTTTTTGTTTCTGCCGGAACCCTGTTTTATTTCACGGTTGTTTGAATCAGAGGTTAAAAGAGCATTTTGCTCTTCATATTTATTGCGCCTGTCAGCTTTCTTGCTTCCATTTCCACCACTTATTGGTAATGTATTTGAGCTGTGAAATCCATTTGTGTTATTTCCTCCTATTACCAGCACAAGATCTCCCACATACTTCTTAAGTTGCTCTGCCTGGGAATTCATCTGCCCGGATGCACCGGCAGATTCTTCCGCATTGGCTGCATTCCGCTGTACTATTTTATCCATTTCCGCTACGGCTTTATTTATTTGTTCAATACCCTGAAACTGCTCTTTTGATGCAGCTGCAATTTCTCCTACCAGCTCCCCGACTTTTGAGGTGCTGCTTGACACATCCTGAAAGGCCTTGTTGGTTCGTGCTACCAGTTCAGATCCTTCTCTTACCTTCTTAACGGTTCCTTCAATCAGTTTTGCCGTATTCTTGGCTGCATCTGCCGACCTCATTGCTAAATTTCTTACCTCATCGGCAACTACAGCAAAACCTGCGCCTGCTTCACCTGCCCTGGCAGCTTCCACCGCAGCATTCAAAGCCAGAAGATTAGTCTGGAAAGCTATCTCATCAATGGTCTTAATGATTTTTGATGTTTCATCACTTGCCAATGTGATATCATACATGGATTTGGTTAATTCTTCCATAGAGTTATCTGCCTGTTGGACAACCTGATTAGCTTCTTTCATAAGATTGTCTGCCTGCGTTGCATTATCTGAGTTCTGTTTGGTCATGGAAGACATTTCTTCCAGAGATGAAGATGTTTCCTCTATTGATGCGGCCTGCTCGGATGCGCCCTCAGCCAATGACTGGCTGGCTGATGACACCTGTGCCGAAGCTGCAACGACCTGTTCCGATCCTTCCATAAGTCCATTAACTACATGGTTGATCGGTTTAATTATGCTGCGGGTCAGAAAAAGAGCAATCATAGCTCCCAGAACAAGAGCAATTACACCCAAAGCAATTATCATGATACGGGCACTGGAATAGGCGCTTTCGGCCTTATTGAATGCCTGGTCGCTTTGTTCACCCTGATAAGCAATCATTGAATCGATCGCCTCAACCAGTTGTTTTTGAGGCGTGAGCATTTCTAATGTGATTACATCGGCTGCTCTGGCATTGTCTTCGGTTGAATTCAAAGTTCCGGCCATCGCAGTCCCAAAGCCAGTAGTATCAGTAGTATTAGAGTTAGAATATCCGGCCAAACTAAATTCCATGGATTTATTTACCAGAGAGTCGACCTTTTGCTGCTGATTAACTATATCAGCTATAATCTCCTTGCCTTTTTCATCTTTGATTTTAGCAGCCAGCTTAAGATATGTTTCACTGTATTTGGCGCGGGCCTCATCAATCTTTTTCCTCTCATTACGCACGCTGTCACTTCCGATGCTTAAAACCGCATTTTTTAAAGATTGAGTTACTACATTCATCTGTTTCTCTAAATCATTGGCCAATAGTACCGCCGCATTTTTATTCCGGACAATATCCTCCATATAAGAATTAATAGCCTTTATTCTGGAAAGTCCAATCAATGCGGTAACGCATAGTAAAAGCAAAATGACTCCAAAACCTACACCTATTCGTGTACCTAAATTTACATTTTTAAAAGACATAACCTTTCCTCCTTATAATTCATGCTTTAAGCCGCTATAAATCATTATGCTAAACATAATAAAAGTTATACTGATTTTTCGATCATTGCCACTTCATCACGGCTTAAAACTTTATCGATATCGAGAAGAATTTTGATTCCGCCTTCAAATTTTGCCATTCCAAGTATATAATCCGTTTTAAGTTTCGTGCCGAATGTCGGTGTTTCTTCAATATCATCCGCTTTTATGTTTAATACTTCCGACACGGAATCAACAACAATTCCGATCATAACGGTTTCAGACTCGCCTGATATTTCCACAACCACGATACAGGTCCGTTCCGTATAATCGATTTTGCTCATTCCGAACCTGAGCCTTAAATCTATCACAGGAATCACTTTACCACGTAAGTTTATAACTCCTTTAACAAACTCAGGTGTTTGTGGAACCGGAGTTATCGGCATCATTCCGATGATCTCTTTAATTTTTAAAATGCTTATACCGTATTCCTCATTGGCTAATGCAAAAGTCAGATATTTCCCCTCCCTGTCGGCCATTGCATTTATTGCCTGACCTATTTTTTCAGCTAATTTTGCCATATGCTTTCCCCTCCTTTCTTTGAATAAAGCTAAACTTTAATTATACTTTCCAATCTCTATTGTCGGTATTAAACAAAGATAGCTTTAGGCTGATTTTAGTTTAGAATGTAAAAATATATATGCTCATTTTCTGCAACCTATAAATATTGATGCAAAAATATCTTCTATAATTTATCAGGCTGGCAGGTTTTATTGTAAATACTTGGTTGTAAATACTTAAAGGGGTGATTAATAGCATTTAAACTCTCCGCGCCGCCTATTATAAGATAACCGGAAGCTTTCAAAGCGTTGTACAATTTGCATGCTACATGAGACTTCGTTTCATTATCAAAGTATATAAAAACATTCCTGCAAAAGATAATGTCATATTTTTGCGGTGGTAAAGGATCTGATATAAGGTTATACCTCTTAAAGCTCACCATTTGCTTAATCTCTGATTTCACGCGTACATGATTACTCCATGAATTCATGCCTTTTTGAAAATATTTTCTAAGTATATCAGGGGGAAGGTTTTTGGCTTTTTCTATAGGATATATCCCGTTTTGTCCTACCTTTAGCATTCGTGTTGATATATCTGATGCAACTATGGTTGGTTTAAAGCCATTTTCAAGACAGTAAATTGCGACTGAATATGGCTCTTCCCCACTGGATGAAGCAGCACACCATATATTAATATGGTCTTTAGTAAGATGTTTAAAATGATGGCTTTCTCTGAAGAAATAAGTGTGATTGGTAGATACGGCATCGAGAAAATTTATCAGTTCAACTGAATCTTCTTCCAGAACTGATAAATATTCCTTAACGGATTTAATACCTGTAGAACGTAAGCGCTTGGCAAGACGGGATTGTAAAAGAGCCTTCTTTCCTTCATGAAGATTTATTCCGCATTCACTATAAACAATTTTGCTTAGTCTTTCGAATTGCCTGGTTGATAAATCCATATAACTGAACTCTGATTTCTTGATAATTTTTGTATGGCTAAATTTGGTAACAAAATTTAATTGTTTTAAATTATTATTTTAAAAAAATTGTAATGATACCCTATTTGGTTAACATACAGGTTTATAATTCTTTAATATTATTTATTTTTAATATATTGTATGTAATGCCAGATACTATGATCGTCGATATGTTTTTTATGGTATCTGAAACGGAAATATTAAAACCCACCATTTGCAATGTTTATGCCATCAATATCGTATTGTCAGTATATCACTTTGCTGAAAGGTGATATTTAAGTCGTTTCGCCTCAACAGCAGGTTAGAACTTATTGTCCCCGATCTTCAAATGGATTTTTTACGGGTTCGCCAGTACTTTGCATAAGGAATTTTTTTCCCGGTTCACCGGGTTCCTTAACCGGGGTAGTTCTGACGTCAATAATTTGACAAGCACGCCAAAAACCCCATTTCCATTGCATTTATACAGGGACATTAACTGCATATCCTTTATGGTATTAATTGCCTTTTGAGTGATTGGAAGTATCGACTATACTATGGCATAATAATTGCTGATACCTTCTGAAAAGTCAGGGGTTGTTTCCGCTGTTAAAAACAATGCAACCGGAAAAAGCACAATAGCAGGCTAAGCATTTGGATGGGCTGGGATGAGGGATAGTGGGATCTTTACGAAGCCGTCAAACGCAAGTATCAAGTTATGTGATGTTAATCTTTATGGAGATAAAAATGATTATAAAAAGAAGAGAATCACGTTCGGATGTGAGGACAGCTGTATCATATGCCGTTAAATATGAAATTATTTCTTCCGAAGAATATTATCTTGCAAGAAAAAAGTTAAAGATAGCTCCTTTGCTTTCCGATAATAAGAGCAACACAGATTCTGATTTTAAATATGATAACTATGATGATGCCTTGGTGAAGTTTCTTTTTAAAATGGATGAAAAACTGGATAGTATTTTATCCAGATTGTCAATAAATGAAGCCCGGTCCGAAGCTTTAAATTCAAGCTTATCCAATCAGGGGATATGCAATAATATCAGTGCATCCGGAATCAGTATAGTTACATCCGGATCAGCTAGTATAGGGCAGATTGTTCATGTCAATATAAATTTATTCAAATTACCACCGGTTTTCATTGACACGTATGGTGAAATTATCCGGGTAACCGGTTTTCATGAAAACGATATTTCAATGTATGATTTAGGCATAAAATTTATAGACCTTGATGAACAGGACAAGGAAAAAATTATAACTTATGTTTTCAGTAAACAGCGAAAAGCCATCAGAAACGGAAAAATAGAATCAAACCAACATCTGATGGAGCTGTAAAAAATTAATTCACAGACCTGAGGCAAACGTGTATCGTCCCGGGGTGAGTGTGAATCGCAAAGAAACATACAAAGAAAACAAGCCGCCTTCATTGGAACTATATTTTATTAAGCTATTAACAAAGAGCAGAAGGATATGAAGGATATGATTGATGACAACGACGTTAGAAAAAATAAAACGAGAGATTGAATCACTCGCGCTTGAAACGGTTATGCTGGATTCAGAAGATGTGCCAAGTCTTGGAAATACCGTAAAATCAATCGAGTCTATCATAGAACTATCCAAAATATTAGAAGAACAAGCCCTGATAGCAATCACCGAAGCAATGAAAGATAATATTGAAGCAGTCATATTAAGGGAAATAACCGACTTGGGACCTTTTGAGCGGGGTGTCTCTTTTATGCAAAAAAGAGTAGAGGATATCGCAAAAGGCAAATGCTTTGAAGGTGATATATCAGAGCTGAAAGCCGGCTTAGGGCTGCAGTTTCAGGATAATAAAGAATCGTCAGGCAATAAGAGCATTGAAACTGATAAAGAAGATGGTTCTGCGGAAAGCTCACCGCCTGCAAAAATAAACAATGAAGACAGGGAAATTATTTCCGATTTTGTTGCCGAATCACTTGACAATCTGGCATCCATTGAAGTCAAGCTTATGGATCTTGAACAGGATCCTTCCGATGTTGAGACAATCAATGCTATCTTCAGACCATTTCATACAGTTAAAGGTGTTTCGGGATTTCTCAATTTTAATAATATCCATCAATTTGCTCATACAGTTGAGAACTTGCTGGATAAGGCACGAAACGGCGAATTAACTATTAATGGCGATATAATAGATGTTGTTTTGGAAAGTGTGGATATTTTAAAGGCAATGATTGAAAACGTCAGAAGTTCTCTTGATAGCGGAATGCTTTTTGAGGGCAACGAAGATCTTGAAGACTTTAAGAAAAGGATAGATGAGCTAATTTCTCCGACAGCAAAGAATAAGAAAAAACGTTTGGGTGAAATGCTTGTTGCTTCAGGTACGGTAAGCGAATCAGATATCGAGAAAGCGCTGGAAATTCAGCAGACGGAACCTGAAAAGAAATTAGGCGAAATACTGGTTGCGCAGGAAAAAGTTAAAACCAAGGCGGTTGTTTTATCATTAAGAGAGCAGAAGCGCGTGGATGCTCCTGAAACGCTTCAGGTGAAGGTAGATACGATAAAGCTTGATAATATTGTTGATATGGTCGGAGAATTGGCAATTGCCCAGTCAATGCTAAGACAGCATGAAGCTGTTCTAAACAACAAAGACAGAAAGCTTATTCAAATAACCAATCAATTGAATCTGATTACATCAAGTCTGCAAAATACCGCAATGTCGATGCGAATGGTTCCCATAAAAAATACTTTTCAAAAAATGCTCCGACTCGTTCGGGACTTGGCCAAAAAGGCGGGTAAGGATATACAATTAGTCACGTCCGGCGAAGAAACGGAAATAGACAGAAATCTTATTGAGGAAATTTATGAGCCTATGGTTCATATGATCCGAAACTCAATTGACCATGGCCTGGAACTTTCTGATGAAAGAATTGCAAAGAATAAACCCAGGCAGGGAACCGTATATCTTAAAGCATACCATAAAGGTGGCAATATAGTTATTGAAATAGGAGATGACGGACGCGGATTGAACAGAGAAAAAATCATGTCAAAAGCTCTCCAAAGCGGTTTAGTCAAAGAGGGTGAAAAGCTGACTGAAGCCGAGATAGACAATCTGATATTTCATCCCGGATTTTCAACTGCAGATAAGGTAACGGATATTTCGGGAAGAGGCGTAGGCACTGATGTTGTAAAAAGTAAAGTAGAAAAATTAAGAGGTAGAGTTGATGTCCGGTCATTTGCTGATAAAGGTGCAACATTTTACATCCGCTTGCCTCTGACTCTGGCGATCGTAGACGGAATGATAGTTAAAGTAGCAAATGAGAGATTTATTATTCCCACATTAAATATTCAGGAATCATTTCGACCCCGGAAAGAAGAATATTTTACTGTAAAGGGAGAGGGAGAGGTTATAAAAGTAAGAAATAATCTGATTCCACTGATCAGGCTTGATCGCTTGCTTGGGCTAAACGCAGAAAGTACTTCCGAACAAACAAAAGAAGAGCTATGGGGAAAACTAGTTGTTGTTGTGGAAAATCAGGAGAAGAAAAAATGCCTGCTGGTGGACGAATTGATTAATCGGGAAGAGGTCGTTATTAAAAGCATGGGTGGGTGGCTTAAAGACATCAAAGGAATAGCCGGTTCAGTGATTATGGGCGATGGAAGAGTCGGACTTATTCTTGATATAGGAAGTATATTTCAGATGGTATCGAGGGAATCATAATGAATATTGTTGTCGGCGTCGGTGACATGAAAGTAAGCAATGATCCTGATGCAGTGCTGGTTACATACGCTCTGGGTTCATGTATAGGAGTTGGAATATATGATCCTGTTGCAAAAGTGGGCGGGGTTCTTCATTATATGTTACCCGAGTCTGAGATTGATCCGGTAAAAGCTGTGAAGAATCCTTTTATGTTCGGCAATACCGGCATTCCGCTTCTATTTAAGGAAACATACAGGTTTGGAGCTGTAAAAAAGCGCTTGAAAATTCTTGTATTAGGTGGAGCCCAGATTCTGGATCAAAACGGGCTTTTTAATATCGGAAAGCGTAACCACACTGTTCTTAGAAAAATGTTCTGGAAAAATAATATAATAGTAGATTTCGAAGAGGTAGGCGGAACAGTGAACAGGACTATAAAACTTGAGATAAAAACAGGCGAAGCCATCATGAAAGTATCCGGAACAGAAGTGAGAAAAATACCATGGATTTAGAAAAAATTATAAATAATATTGATTCTCTGAGTCCTGTTTCCTCGACAGGGACTAAAATTATGGAGATAATATCCAACCCTGACAGCTCACTTGGGGAGATTGTGGATGTTATCAAATACGATCAAAGTATGACCGCCAATCTCTTGAAGATATGCAATTCATCTTTCTTTTCCTTAAGAGAAAAAGTTGTATCGGTAAGACAGGCGGTTTCCTATTTAGGAATGAATAATATAGCAAATATAGTTATAATGGGAAATTTTTCCAAGAACTTCAGGTCTTCCCAGGACGGGTATGATCTGAATGAAGGCGAATTGTGGAAGTATTCTGTTTCTTCGGCTCTGATAGCCCAGAATTTGGCGGAAAAACGCAATATTAAAAATATTCCCCGCCTGTTTACATCGGCATTATTGAAAGATATCGGCAAGGTAGTATTAAGCAATTATATCAAAGATGTGTTTAAGCAAATTGAATTAAGAGTGCAAGAAAATGGAATGACTTTTTTGGAGGCCGAAAAAGATATTCTTGGAATTGATCATGCCGAATTAGGAGCCATGGTAGCTGAAAGATGGAGTTTTAATCCTGAAATGGTATTTATCATTAGGAACCATCACAACCCGATAAATATTTTGATACAGGATAATCTATCAATTCCAATTATTTATCTGGCAGATTCAATATGCATGATGATAGGAATAGGCGGGGGGGCAGACGGACTCGCTTACAGGTATTATCAGGAAGTTGTGGACAGGCTGAATTTTACTGATGTGGAGCTACAAAAAACCATCGCTGATTTCTGGGAAAAAACCAAAGCTGTTGAAGAGATGGTTAATTTGTCAGGAGGGCGTTGAAAATGGCATTTAATGTTCTGATCGTTGATGATTCTTCGTCAATGCGGGCAGTTATAAAAAAGATCATTAAAGTTTCCGGCTTTAATGTGGGTAATTATTTTGAGGCTGAAGATGGCATTGAAGCCTTGAAAATACTTGATAACGATTGGATAGATCTGGTTTTAAGCGACATAAATATGCCAAATATGGATGGCATGTCGTTTCTATCCGAAATGAAAAAAAATGAGCTATTCAGTTCAATTCCGGTTGTAATGATCACAACTGAAGGAAGTGAAACAAAAATCCTGGAGTCGATAAAGCTGGGGGCGAGCGGATATATTAAAAAGCCTTTTTTCCCGGCGGATATAAAGAATACTCTTAGCAAATTAATGGAAGAGGAGGTTTCCGATGTCAGGGGAAATGATGATGGCGATGAAGCAGGCGATTTCTGAAGTAATGGATAAAATGTTTTTTATGCCCGTGCGGATCAATGAGAAGCCGGCAGCTTTAAGCGAATGGTTTTTAAGTGAAAAAGCACTGGTTGGCGCTACTCTGGATTTTACCGGTCCTCAGGCAGGTTTCTCATATCTTTTTGTGCCGGCAGGATTCGCCAGAGAAATAACGGCCAACTTTTTAGGATTTTCAGAAGATACTATAAGCGAAAAACATGAGAGGGATACAGTAAAGGAAGCCCTCAACATGATTGTCGGTTATATGCTATCGCAATTTGATAAAAAAGATGCCTATAAGATTGGTATCCCGCAATATGCAAATGGAAATGACTTTCTGGCCAAGCGTCCGGCAGATGGGCAGAACAGCTCTTTTTCCATCGAGACTGATGATAATTATATTGCAGCCGGGCTTATAATAAATACGCCCTTAAATTAAAGGCATTATACTATGGGAAACCAAATAAAAGTATTAATTGTCGATGATTCGGCTGTGGTCAGGAAAGTCTTCTCGGAAGAACTTTCGAAAGAAGCCGATATAGAAATTGTAGGTACGGCTCCTGATCCTTATGTGGCAAGGGATAAGATCGTAAAATTGAACCCCGATGTTGTTACGTTAGATATTGAAATGCCCAGAATGGACGGACTTAGCTTCTTGAAAAAATTAATGCGCTATTATCCAATTCCCGTAATAATCGTAAGTTCATTAACCCCAAAAGGCGGCAAGATGGCTTTGGAGGCTTTATCTCTCGGTGCTCTTGATGTGATTTCAAAACCATCCGGCGCCTATTCGGTTGGAGAGATGAGCGTTCAGCTGGTTGACAAAATCAGGGCTGTAGCCAGAATAAAGGTAAATCCATCTAAATTTGCTTCCGAAAACAACAGCATACAAGTTAAAAATACTTCTAAAGCACTAACCGAAACAACCAACAAGATCGTAGCTATTGGCGCTTCAACAGGTGGAACCGAAGCATTAAAAGTTGTCTTGACATCAATGCCGCCAAATGCACCCGGAATTCTTGTTGTTCAACATATGCCGGCACATTTCACCACTTCTTTTGCCGAAAGGTTAAATGAATTAAGCTCTATTACAGTAAAGGAAGCCGCTGACGGAGATTCATTGGTAAACGGAACCGCATTAATTGCGCCGGGAAATTATCATATGCTGCTTAAAAAGAGCGGCGCAAGATATTATGTCCAGGTAAAACAGGGCCCGCTGGTTCATCATCAGCGGCCATCTGTCGATGTTTTATTCTATTCCGTAGCCGAATATGCCGGTGGCAATGCAGCGGGAGTAATCATGACCGGTATGGGCCATGATGGCGCAAAAGGTTTGTTGAAAATGCGTGAAGCCGGAGCGCGAACCATTGCACAGGATGAAAACAGCTGTATTGTTTTTGGTATGCCCAAGGAAGCGATCAAATTAGGTGCCGCTGAAAAAGTGGTTCCTTTAAATGATATCGGAAATACTGTGCTGAATATGATAGTAGGGAAAAAATAGAATAGTAAAAGAGAGGTTAACTAAATGACAAAGCATCTGGAAGATAAAATTTATGAGATTGTCGGCGGAAAGCTTTCCGTCGATGAAATAAAACAAATCATAGAGTTTATTACTTATTTATCTGAGGGCATTTTATATAGAGATGAGCAATTTTTTCAGGATATTGCATATGGAATGCGTGGTGCAATGAAAGAGCTGGCATTGCTTATTGTTGACTTCAGGACGGACTTAAGATCTAAAATTGATCCGGAAATAACAGAAGTTGCAACAAAACATATACCTGAAGCATCCGATCAGCTTGAAGGTATCATTGAAACCACCGAAAAAGCGGCTAACAAGATTATGGATAATCTTGAGGTGCTACAGGAACAGACTTCAAAAATTCAAAAAGCTATCACCTCCTTAAAATCAGGAAAACTTAAATTGCCGGAGGAGGCAGGTAAAACCGATGATATAGAAATAGACAGGCAAACTATAGAAAAGCTTACTCCTCTAATCAACTATATGGAATCAAGCATTCAGAACTACGAAACATTGACGGCAGATATCTTTGTTCATATGAGTTTTCAGGATTTAACCGGCCAGCGGATCAAAAAAATAATGGCGCTTGTAAAAGAGATGGAGAAAAAACTGAAAAGCATGCTTGTACGCTTTGGAATAAAATTGACCGCAAAGGAAAATAACCCTGACATTTCGAATGAGGAATTACAGAAATTTGTCGATGAAAAAGTTTCCGAACTGGCGGGTCCGCAGAAAGAAGGTCTGGGGCTGGATCAGACGGATATAGATAATATTCTGGCAAATATTTAAAACTATACTGAAGGTATTATGGATATATATTAAATTATAATGAAATATGGAGGTTGATTAATCATGGATTTAAATATGAAGGTTCTTGTTGTTGACGATTTTGCCACGATGAGGAGAATTGTAAAGAACATATTAAAGAAGATCGGATTTAGCAATATTATCGAAGCAGAAGACGGGAAAAGCGCTTTGAAGATGTTGCAGAATGATAAATTTGATCTGATCATGTGCGATTGGAATATGCCGGGAATGCCTGGGATAGAGCTATTGGCAAAGATCCGGTCCGATGAACAATTAAAGAAGATACCTTTTGTGATGGTTACGGCAGAAGCACAGAAGAATAACATTATTTGTGCTGTTAAAGCAGGCGTGAGCAGCTATATCGTTAAACCCTTCACTGCTGAAACCGTCGACCAGAAACTAAAAAAGATTTTTAATTGATTCTTTTATCCGGTCGGGTTTGTTATTCTGCATTAAAAACGGAAAGCTATTATATCAAAATGAATAAATAAAGTTTCTATGGTTGATTTTTTTAAATATTTGTGACAGAGAAAGGTCAAACAATGGATATAAAAAGAATAGAACAGACGGATCATTTGCGGCAGCCAGCCCTTAACAGAATTACGAACGATAAAGGTTTTAAGCAAGTCTTTAATAGCAAACTTTCCGAAATCGACAAGGTTTCTCTACCGGCTATATCAGATCATGAAACGGATGTAATTAATCATAGTGATAATGTGCTTAATCTTCTTGATGATTATGCTAACGAATTGAGTAATCATCAAAAAACATTAAAAGAAATTGAGCCCATTGTTACCCGTATAGAAAAAGAGATGAGCCTTGTTGAATCAAAGACCGCCGATATTGTTCCCAAGAACCGGGAAATTGAGCAATTTGTAAGAGCCCTTTCGGTTACAACACATGTTGCCATGATGAAGTTTCAGCGTGGGGATTATGTGTAGTTAATTTCATCATGCACATGTTATGTTTACAAGGTGGCTTTATAAAAAAGTTCATATTTTAATTGTATTTTGTTTATCCCTTCTATTATACTTAAGGAAAGGCTCAGTTAATATCAAAATGGATTTTTATTTTGATGTCCTGCCGCGACGTTATATTTTTGTCGTCTAAATAATAATATCTACTAGTTTGTCTTATTTTTATATCAGAAAGGCATTATGATATGGAAAAAATTTTGATCATAGATGACAATCTTGTTGAAGCAGAATTAATAGCAAATATCTTACAGGAAAAAGGCTATGAATCGGTGTTTGCTCCTGATGGGGCTTCGGGAATTAAAGAGCTTGAAACCAATCATTTTGATCTTGTTTTAACCGACCTGATGATGCCGGGCGTTGATGGCATGGCTGTACTTAACCATGTTGTGTCAAAACTTACTAAAACAAAATGTATCATTTTAACAGGCCATGCAACCATCAAAGGTTCTGTTGAGGCCATTAAGCAGGGTGCTTTTGATTACATAACAAAGCCAATTACATCGGCTGAACTCCTTGTTGTTGTCGAGAAAGCCGTTAAATTTAAATCTCTTGAGGAAGAAAATATCCGGCTGAAAAAACAACTGAAAAAAAGATATTCATACACTAATATTATCGGCAGCAGTAAGGCTATGGAGAATATATTCAGCCTGATTGATAAAATAGCCGATACGGACATTTCGGTTCTCATTCAAGGTCCAAGCGGCACGGGAAAAGAATTAATAGCAAGGGCTATCCATTATGACAGCTATAGGAGCGAAAAGCCCCTGGTTGTTATTAATTGCGGCGCTATTCCGGAAGCTTTGCTGGAGAGTGAACTTTTCGGACATGAAAAAGGGGCATTTACAGGAGCTTATAAAAGCAGGATCGGCCGTTTCGAAATGGCGAACGGCGGTACTATGTTTTTGGATGAAATAGGTGAAATGAGTCCGGCATTACAGGTAAAGCTGTTAAGAGTGCTTCAGGATCAGCGCTTTGAAAGAGTTGGCGGAACCAAAACAATTCATACTGATGTGCGTATCCTTGCGGCCACCAATAAAAATTTGTCCGCAGCAATCAACAACAATACCTTCAGAGAAGATCTATATTACAGGTTAAATGTTATCTCAATAAAGGTGCCTACATTAAAACAGCGAAAAACCGACATACCGTTGCTTATTAACTATTTCTTAAAAAAGTTTCAAAAAAAAGAGAACAACATAATAACCGGGTTCGACCCTGTATCAATGGATGCAATGCTTGGCTATAGCTGGCCGGGTAATGTGAGAGAACTGGAAAATGCGATTAAGCGCATAGTTGTCCTTTGCGATAAACAGGTAGTTGAGTTTGAAGATCTTCCGGAATACATACAGCAGGCTGAGGTATCATTTCCCAAAGGCGACACTGCTCCGGCGCTTGACGGAGTTGTTTCCTTTGATACTGCCGTTCAGGATTACGAAAGAAGGCTTATAATGGAAGCTCTGGAAAAGAGCGACGGGATCAAGGCAAAGGCCGCAAAGCTTTTAAATATTAAGAGAACAACCCTTGTTGAAAAAATGAAAAAACAGAATTTTTCCAATTCAGTCTGCGCTTAAACCGGTTAAAGATCATTTTTATATATTTTCCTGCCTATCTGAGGATTCATCTTTCTCGTCAAAATAATGGCACCTGTTAAATTTCACCATTTGAAAAGCCTTATTTCAACCATCATAAATAATTCTATAATATTGAACTGTAAACACTAAAAATCAGTTGCTATCTACTGGCATAATAATTGCTTCTAACAGGAGCTATGCGAACTCCTCTTATTTATAAAATCCTGTTTATTATTATATTGCTTACACTATCAGGCTTGTCGTATTCATTTGCAGTTTCAGGCAATAATTTTATTCCCATTATGGATTACACAGGAAAAGAAGTTGTTTCAATTTCTGCAACAGGCAACGATCAAGAAACAAGCTTTACCGTCCAAAGCGGCAAAATAATGACGGTGAAGAACGCTTCGGTTATGGATTCACCACCAAGAATTATTTATGACATCCCGTATGACGGGGCTTCATTCAGATCCATAGAGAATGCCTTAAAATATTCAAATATAAAAAGCATACGAGCGGGATACCATTCGGGTAATATCAGGATAGTCTTAGATATAAACGGGGCAAGTATACCAAAGTTTTCACATCGCGTAAGCAAGCATGAGTTAATTATCCTGGTTGCAACAGACAAAAAGAGTGATGGCAAAGAAGTAAAAGCAAAGGAAAATGGCCGACAGAATAAGACAATAGCTTCCGGGATATCATTATCTGAAAATAATAATCTTACAAATTCAACTAAAGATTTATCTGAAAACAATCCAAAAGGAAATGAAGAAACAGTTGCTCAAAAACCTGAGCCGGAAAATATAGTCCCGGAAAAGAAACCGCAAATTGATCCGGGAAAATTATTACTGGAAAAAATGACCGAACTCGAACCTAATGACGGCAGCGAAGAGGCAGCTCTGTTTTTAAGCGGAGCTAATGCTTTTAAAGACAGTCATTTTAAAGAATCGGTTGATAGCCTCAACAATCTAATACAGTCATACCCAAAAGGAAAGTATTCGGAGAAAGCGCATTTTTTGCTGGCAAAATCCTTTGACCGACTTTACGCAAAAACTTCTTCCGATTATTTTTCTGTAATTAAAAACAGTTATGATGATGCAATTTATAAATTTCCCTCTTCAGCATTCACTCCCGATGCCCTGCTGTCAGCAGGAAATCTTTGTTTGAAAACCAATAATATTGGTGAAGCTATGGCATATTATAACCGTGTTATCGAAAAACACATTTCTCCCCATACTACTGTAAGAGCTTTGCTAAACAAAGGCGAGGCGCTTTTCCAAAAAGGCAAATACCCGGAAGCACTTTCTATCTACGAGATTATAATTCAAGCTCATAATACTGATTCAGGAAATACTGAAGCGGAACTTGGCATTGCAAAAACGCTTTTTGAGATGAACAGTTTTCAGAAATCAATGGCTCTTCTTAACAAATTAGGGCAAAACCATGAAAATATATATAGATATCCTGATATTGCACTTTATCTCGGTTATAATTACTACCAGTTGGGAAATTATAATGCAGCAATAAAAAACCTTTTTGAATATTATAATATATATCCTGATAGCAAGGTGAATCATCTGGTATTAAGTAAAATCGGAGACGCATATAGGGCAGATAAATTATCCGAATCCGCATCGAAAATTTATATGCTGGTCTTTGAACAATTTCCGCATACGGAAGGGGCACAGATAAGCCTGACCCGTCTGGCGGAACAACAGGAAAACGGAGAACTTAAAAATGGGAATAATTTTATTTCTCCTGCAACTATCGAAAATGATCTGTCTTCACCCCGCAAAATTTATGAAAAGATTACCAGTGAATACCTGAGTAAAGACAATAAAAACCCCATGCTTGAGTACACTCGGCTCAAACTTGCTCTAATTTACCAAAAAGAAAAAAATTACAAAAAGAGTATGCAAGTATTAGAAAGTTTACTGCATAATTACCCTTTATCAAAATTATACCCTGAAATCATATATGCATTGACTGACAATATTGAGGCGATTTTAAAAGACAGGAAAAATGACGAGGATGATAAAGAAGCATACATAGATGTGGTAAATATGTATCTTAGAAAAAAAAATATTATTAAACGGCTTGCTCCTCCAAAAACCTTAATAGCAATTGCGTCTGCCTGCATACGACTGGGGCTGGAAGATACGGCTGCTGAACTGTTTTTGCAGGCAGAATCCGTTCTTCCGGAAAAAGAAAAACCCGGGAAGCTTTTTTATTATCTTGGAAAATATTATTTTGAAAATGGGCAGCAGGAAAAAGGATTGAAAAAATTGGATTCACTGACGGCACAATATCAGTCAGGAGAATTCGTCGCAAAAGCATACAGTTTTAAAGGAATCTTCTTCGAAAAAAATAAAAAATATGAGCAGGCAATTGAAATGTTTTCGCAAGCACTAAAAAGTGAACCTGAAGTTGAGGATAGAATAATGCTCCTTGCAGACAAAGCCCGGGTTTTAGCAGCGTCGGGTTTAAACAACGATAGCCTTAAATCGGCACTGGAAGCAGAACAATTATTATCTGCTAATCCGAAACAACCTCAATTTGTTTACCTGAAGGTCGGGGAGATTTTTCTTCATCTCGGCAAACCTGAAGATGCTCTTTTATTGTTTAACAATGCATTAACTTTAAAAAAAGATGCCATTGAAAATATGAAAATAAGGTATTTAGCCGCTCAATGTTATGAAGCACTTAACAGGAAAAGCGATTATATTTCCGCATATAATCGGATTGCCAAGAGCGGCGATCCTTTATGGAGCAAGCTTGCTAATGAAAGGCTGGAAGCAATAATGTTTAAGGAGCTGCTGAGCAAGCGGGACAGAGTTAAATAATCACAGGAGATAGACATCTGCTATGCAAGAAAAATGTGTGCTGCTTGTGGAGAACAACAAAAACGAAACGGCTGCAATGACCAGTCTCTTTAACAGAGCCGGTTACCGCTTATCTGCTGTCAGCGATGGATATGCTGCACTTGATATAATATCTGGCAATCAATACGATATGGTAATTTCCGAACTGAATTTGCCCAGGATGAGCGGAATTGAACTGTTGGTGAAGATAAAGGAAATAGACACAAATTTACCGGTAATTCTGATTTCCGGGGATGTCTGTGTGAAGGAAGCTGTTGAAGCTATGAAAAACGGCGCTTATGACTTTCTTTTGAAACCGCTGGCCGCTGAAACAGTTGAATGTATTGTGTCCGGGATATACCGGGCGCCGGTTGTTGCGGAGCAACCATCTATGAATGGCAAATATGCAATAATTACGAACAACTCCGAAATGAACCATCTCATGAATTATGCAGAAGAGATTGCAAACAGCCGTGCCTCTGTTTTCATACATGGTGAATCAGGTACGGGAAAAGAATTATTTGCAAGACATATACATCAGAATAGTGCCCGTAAAGATAAACCTTTTATAGCACTAAATTGCGCAGCTCTTCCGGAAACACTTATGGAAAGCGAGCTTTTTGGCTATGAAAAGGGTGCTTTTACAGGAGCAATCGCCAGAAAGAAAGGAAAGTTTGAAGCAGCTGATAAGGGCACTATTCTACTGGATGAGATCAGTGAGATGGATTATCAGCTTCAGTCAAAATTATTAAGAGTGCTTCAGGAGAAGGAAATTGACAGAGTCGGCGGAACTGAATCCGTCCCGGTTGACGTGAGAATTATTGCCACTACAAACAGAAATATTGATAATCTGATACATGAAGAAAAATTCAGGGAGGACCTTTACTATCGCTTAAATACCATCCCTCTCCATTTACCTCCTTTAAGAGAAAGACAAGACGATATACCTTTGCTGGCCGATTATTTTATAAAAAAGTATAACAAACTTGAAAATAAAGCTGTCAAAGGTATGACGGAAAATGCGATTACAGCGCTAACGGAAAGATCATGGAAAGGCAATGTAAGAGAATTGGAAAATGTGATGGAAAGGGCGGTTCTGCTGTGCAAAGGAAACTTAATAGACGAAAAGCTGCTGTCATTAAACGGTCGATCAGTGCCTGCCTTTCATCCCGGATCTTTGCTGCAATCTGTAATTCCGGAAGTTTCCTTAAGAGAACTTGAGAAAAAAGTGATATTTCAGACCTTGGATAAAACGAAGGGAAACAGGACACATGCGGCTGATATACTTGGCATCAGTGTTCGAACTCTGAGAAATAAGCTTAATGAGTACAGACAAAAAATGGATGAGCAGTAAAGAGGCACGCAATTTGCTTCAATCTAAAAAAATAAGATAGAAATATTTTATAAATTTAATTTACAATTATAAACTTTTTAAACTTTCTAATCTAACTCAATACTCTTTATGGCCATATGGAAGGAGTAATTTAATGCCTTTAAACTTATCATTCGGCAACATATTTAATATACTTGAAAATGCCATAGGCGTTGCTTATCAGCGTCAGAATACTATTTCCAGCAACATAAGCAACCTGGAAACTCCGGGGTACAGACCTAAAGACATTGATTTTAAAGCTGCTATGGCTAAGGCAATCGGATCAGAATCACAAATAAGCTTATCCGGAACGAATGCCGGTCATATTGACTTATATAACGAAGCCAATCAGGAGGCAGAAGCTTTTGAGGAAGAATCCGATTGGAATGGCGTAAACTATGTAAGTATTGATAAAATGGTAAACAGGATGACAGAGAACAACCTGATATACAAAACAGCAGCGGAAGTAATGTTAAGAAAAATTTCTCTTATAAAAGAAGTTATCAGAGAAGGAGGGCGTTAGAATGAATTTTATGGAATCTTTGAAAATCAGTTCCTCAGGGCTCTATGCTCAGAGAAAAAGAATGGACATTATTGCTGAAAATCTTTCAAACATCGAAACCACCCGCACAGAAAAAGGCGGCCCTTATAGAAGGAAAATGATAGCTATTGGTTCTGAGCCGATTGATAGTTTTGACGAAGTACTTGATTCACAACTTGAAGGAGTAAGGGTTGACGCAATTGTTGAGGATGAATCACCCTTTAGAATTGTTTATAATCCAAGCCATCCTGATGCAGATAAAGACGGTTGCCTCAGTAAACCAAATGTGGATCTTGCGGTTGAAATGGCAAACATGCTGATGGCCCGAAATGCTTTTTCTGCAAACTTATCGGCTATCAAATCAACACGACAAATGGTTTTAAAAGCACTTGAAATAGGGAAATAAAAAATGAACGATCTTAAAATTCAAAATTTTAATCCGATCAGCTTCGATAAGAGTGAAGGGATAACATCGAACAACTCAACAGGATTTAAAGAGGTCATAAAAAATGCAATTGATAATGTGAACAGCACGGAAAAAGAAGGGGATAAATCAATTGTTAATCTTCTTCAGGGAAAGGAAGATGTTCACACAACTATGATTAATCTTCAAAAAGCCGAAATATCCATGAAAATGCTTCTGTCCGTTAGAAACAAGGCTCTTGAAGCTTACAAAGAAATAATGCACATGCAGTTTTAAATATTTTAAACATCCAGGCATAAGCAGAGTATAAAAAATGAATGATTCCGCAGTTCAGTTTTTAAATTTCATAAAGTCGTTACCGCTTGCAAAGAAAATCACAATTTCCGTTACAGTTTTACTGCTGATAGCAGCTTTTGCAGTTATGTTTATGTTGTCTAATCAGGTTGATTACCGGGTTCTTTTTAATAATCTTTCAGCACAGGATGCCGGCGCAATCATAGAAAAACTTAAAGAAAAAAACATCCCCTATAAGATTGAAGGCGGCGGATCTCTGATACTTGTTCCTTCTGATCAGGTATATGAGCTACGTCTTAAAATGGTGGGGGACGGGCTTCCCAGAGATGGCCAGATCGGTTTTGAAATATTCGATAAAACAGATTATAAAACCACTCAATTTGTACAGAGCCTGAATTACCAGAGAGCCCTGCAGGGGGAACTGGCAAGAACAATAAACTGTTTTGATGAAGTTAAAAGTTCAAGGATATTTATTGTTCTTCCAAAAGAGACGCTGTTTGCAGAAGATACAAAACCGGCCTCAGCTTCGGTACTTTTAGACTTAAAGTCAAACCTGCCGCCGGAACGTCTTTCCGCTATTGTTCATCTTGTTGCAAGTGCTGTTGAAGGACTTGAGCCTGAAGAGGTAACAGTTGTTGATACGAAAGGGCGGGTGATTTTTAAAGGTGGAAATGGTAACCAGACAAATACTTTTTTAAATAATTCTCAATTGGATTATAAATCGAAAATTGAAAGTGAAATCAGCAGAAATGTTCAAAGTATGCTGGAGGGAATCATCGGATCAGGCAATGCAATTGTGAGGGTAACCGCCGATATAGATTTTAATAAAACAAGCATGAACGAAGAAGAATATGATCCTGCGGCTGCCGTTGTAAGGAGCAAAAGGGATATTGAAGAATCTTTTCGGGCAGGCAATGCTTCTTCAGAGAGTGCCCCGTCATTAATTAATCAAAGAGCAGGTGTAATTCCTGCGGAATCGGTAGACCAAAACGGAAAAAGAAAAAAAGATACCCTCACAAATTATGAAATTAATAAAGTTACGAGGGTAATATCAAAGCCTGCCGGAACAATTAAACGCTTATCTGTAGCTGCAGTAATTGATGGGCGTTACGAAACGGTTAAGTCGGCTGACGGCACCGATAAAAGAAATTATATCCCGAGAACGGATGAGGAATTAAAAAAGTTTGAAGATATAGTAAAAGGTGCAATGGGTTACAATGAAGATCGTGAAGACAAGATTTCCGTAAGTTCCATACCTTTTTCCGAATCATTACCAGGTGACATTCAGATGGCATCTGAGCCATTTGATTTCATGGCACTTTTAAAAGATTACAAAAACTCTCTAATCAATTTTTGCTTGCTGATCGCAGTATTTTTTGTTCTGGTAAAGCCGCTGATTAATACATTAAAAAATATGCCAAAGGAACAATTTGTTAATGTAAAGGAGATTCCGGCCGCGGTGCAGTCAAACGCACAGCTTCCCGGTGTAAAAACAAAAGGCCAGATTGAAAAGGTTATCGAAATAAGCAAGAGCAATCCCGAGAAAACCGAACAACTTATCCGGGGATGGATGAACGAGTAGAAAATGAACTTAGACACCAATGATACCGATAAAACAACAGGACTCCAGAAAGCAGCAATTTTTTTGATGGCAATGGGCGAAGAATTTACCGCTTCTTTTTTCAAAAATACGGATCAGAACACTATCAAGAAGATAGGCAAATATATGTCCAAAATATCCTATGTTCCTGCTGATGTTTTGAATTCGGTTATGAATGACTTTTTAAAAAGTTACGAAAGTGAAAAGTCTATTGGAGTATCCGGCAAATCTTTTTTAAAGCAGGTCGCAGATAAGTCTGCAGGGGAATCTCCGGTAAAAGAGGTTGTAAAAGCCATAGAAAGGGAAAACGAAAATACTCCTTTTGCTGAGCTTGCTTATCTTTCTGCAGAAAACATAATAAATATTTTTAAGGGTGAGCATCCACAAACTATTGCACTTGTTTTATCAAGTCTGCCGCAGGATAAAGCAGCTGAAATACTATGCCAACTGCCTGACGAACAAAAAGCCGATATAGCATACAGAATATTGAACATCGGTGATGTACAGGATGATGTAATAAGAGATCTTGACGATTTATTAAAAAAAGAAATTTCAGGTATGGGAACAGGTGCAAAAAGAAAATTTGACGGGGTTGAGGCTCTTGCGAATATTTTAAACGGAGTAAACGGTACAACTGAAGAATACGTAATGATGCATATAGAAAAAAAAGACGGAGAACTCGCCCAAAAAATCCGGCAGAAGATGTTTGTTTTTGAAGACCTGATAAAAATTGACGACAAGAGCTTCAGAGATATTTTAAAAAATATCGGCAATGAAGTAGTTGTCAGAGCTTTAAAGACCGCTTCTGAAGAGATGAAACAGAAAATATTCAGCAACTTATCAGAAAGAGCATCTAGTATGCTCAAAGAGGATTTTGAGGTGCTTGGCCCTGTTCGTCTCAAAGAGGTTGAAAAGAATCAGCAGGAAATTATCAGGGTTGCAAAAAAATTGGAAAGCGAAGGCAAAATCGTTATTTCGGGTAAAGGCAAAGAAGATGTTTTTGTTTGATCGGGGCATGAGTCCGATACTTACATGAAAGTATAAGTATAATTGCTGACCGGGTAGATACAGAGCTTTATGCAAATTAATCATCACACAAGCGGAGAAGTCTTGAAACAATATGAAATAAAGCCATTTGATTCTTTTGCCACTGGCCCTAAGAAAGAAAAAGAGCCGTTTACGGTGATTAAAAACAAAACGGAAAAAAACTCCGTTTTCTACCCTATAGATATAAACGGTAAGTACCGTAAAGATGAAGACCCTGAAGAAATTATAAAAAGGGCCCGGGAAAAAGCCGTTTTGCTGGAGCAGGAAGCATATGAGAAAGGCTTTGAGCAGGGTGAAAAAGACGGTCTGGAGCTGGGTAATGCAAAGGCTCAAAAAATTGTTGAAAATATAGAAAGTCTTCTGGAAGGAATTGATCTTTTAAGAGCAGACATCTTAAAGTTTTATGAAAAGGAAATTTTAGGTCTTATTTGTGCTGTCGCCGAAAAAATTATTGATCATAAGGTTGAATTAAACGGCACTGTTATCGGCAAAAAAGTCATAAATGCTATTAATATGGCAACGGAAAAAAAATCTATCCGCCTGAAAGTAAACCCGGAAGATTTTGATTACATCGACAACTTGAGGCCGGAAATTTTCCAGCGGTTTAATGAGCTGGAATCGGTGGAAGTAATTTCAAATTCATCTATAAAAAGAGGTGGGTGTTTTCTTGAAACTCCATGCGGCGATGTAGATGCCAGAATGGAAACACAACTTTCAATAATCAGCAAATGCCTTGAAGAAGCATTTAGGGAAAACATCATTGATTGACCTTGGCAAAGAGATTAATTGGAACCGATATGTTGAATCTCTGGATAAATGCCGTCCAATGCAGCTTCAAGGCAGAATAGTAAAACTTTCCGGGATTATAGCTGAAGCAAACGGTCCCGGGCTTTGTATCGGAAGTCTTTGTGATATTGAAACTACCCCGGGACATTTTATACGTGCTGAAGTTGTTGGCTTTAAAGACAGCAAACTGATTCTGATGCCATTTGGAGAACTCAGAGGCGTGAAGCCTGGCAGCAAAGTTATTGAAATTACCAGCCGTTCAACAGTTCCCGTTGGTGATGCTTATATCGGCAGAGTGATTGACGGGCTGGGGCAGCCAATAGATGGAAAAGGTGAAATAACTTGCGACACCGAATATCCTGTATATGGAGAGGTTATCAACCCGTTGCAAAGAGGAATTATAAGTGAAGTTATGGACGTCGGTATCAGGGCTATAAATTCCATGATAACCGTTGGAAAAGGGCAGAGAATTGCTATTATGGCCGGATCGGGTGTAGGTAAAAGCGTATTAATGGGCATGATGGCAAGAAATACCGCCGCAGATGTTTCAATAATTGCTTTGATCGGAGAGCGTGGCAGGGAAGTAAAAGAGTTTGTCGAAAAAAAACTGGGCGAGGCCGGAATGAAAAAATCAATAGTGATTGCTTCCACATCAGATACACCCGCCCTTATAAGGATAAGAGCTGCCTATTTTGCAACAGCGCTTGCCGAGTATTTCAGGGATAAGGGCCTAGATGTTCTTCTGGTTATGGATTCTGTTACCAGAGTAGCCATGTCTTTAAGAGAAGTCGGTCTGGCTGCCGGAGAGCCACCGACATCAAAAGGATATACACCCAGCGTTTTTACTCAGATGCCTAAGCTTCTTGAGCGGGCAGGTAATCTTGAGAAGAAGGGCAGTATAACCGGCATATATAATGTACTGGTCGAAGGAGACGACATGAGCGAGCCTGTGGCAGATACCGTTCGTTCCATTGTAGACGGACATATCGTACTCTCCAGAGCTGTTTCGCATAAAGGACACTATCCGGCAATTGATGTTATGGCAAGCATAAGCAGAGTAATGAAAGACATTGTGTCATCCGATCACTATAACCGCTCAAGGAAATTGATTAAAATCCTTGCCGTTTACAAAGATGCAGAAGATTTGATTAACATTGGCGCATATCAAAGCGGCAGTGATCCTGAGATAGATTTTGCAAAAAAAATGATTGGAAGGATCAATACTTTTTTACAGCAGCAAATTGATGAAAACTCAGGGTTTGATGAAAGTGTTCAGCGGCTGAACCAGTTGATGGCAGCAGGTTGAAATGAAGAGATTTTCCTTCAGGCTTGAAAAAGTATTGCGCTACAGGAAGTATCTTGAAAAGAAAGCCCAAAAAAGACTTGGCGATACCATACATGAATATCAAAGCAGGGAAAATGCAATTAAGGATATCGAAAATAAACAGACCGAGCTTTCAGCAAAATGCAGCGAAGAAAAGTCCAAAGGAATAAGTACATTCAGATTTCAGTGCTATAATCATTATTTTAATAAATTAAGCGATGACCAGAAATCAGAAAGCCTTGCCCTGAAAGAAACACAGGAAAAAGTTCAATTGCACAGAAGCTTGCTTAAAAAGGAATTGATCAGAAGAAAAATGCTTGAAAAATTAAAGGATATACAGAGTGTAAGATACAAGGAATATGCAGAAAAAGATGAACAGAAACTATCCGATGAAACCGTAATTATCAGAAGCAAAAGGCTGACAGCATGAAATCAATTGCTTATATTGCATTAGTATCTTTGCTTGTTCTTAAAATAATATTTATGTCATGTTTCGTTTTCAAAACGGAATCAAATAATCTGTTTTTTGCCAAAAATGCAATTGCATCGGAAAACAAAAATGTCTCAGATGCAATCAAAGCCAGCCCGATAATTGCCGAAGAAAATAAACAGGACAATCTGCCTTTTATCTTAAAACAAAAAGCCGAGCTTAAAGCACGGCAGGAAGAGCTTAAATTACAGCAGGAGGAGCTTGCAGCTGTAAAGGATGATATTAACAAAAAAATTGAACAACTGACGCGGTTAAGAGAAGAGATAAAACTTGATTTCGCAAAAAAAGATACCATCGATGCTCAGAAAATCAAACACCTGATAAAAGCGTATTCTACGATGAAACCTCAAACTGCAGCAGAATTGATAGGAAAACTTGATAATGATTTTGCTGTCGAACTGCTTTCACAAATGAAAGGAGAAGCAGTCGGCACGATTTTATCATACATAGATAAAGATAAAGCGGCAAAAATAACAGTAAGTCTTGCGGGAAAATAGCAAAGCAGGTTCAGGCATAAATGTTTATAAGTGTGCCTTTTTCATATGTATGTACAACAGGGTGCGAAATTTTTTTTTCAAGGATAATTTCATCGTTTTGACTTTGCGCAGAAATACCCGGTCCGTAACAATTCTGCATAACGGACATATCCGTTTTCTGCGCCAAAACGATCGGCCAATTATTTGTTATTTTATTAATCAATTTAAGCCTGTTAATCTTTCAGTAATATCAAATATCCTGAATTTTTCCAAAAGCCTCTTTTACTTCTGTACCAAATAAATCCTTATATGTCAAGAATAACTGCCTAATATGATATAATGATGTACATTATAGTTGCCCTTTGGGTTACTGCTTCCTGCCGGTTTTATCAGCGCTCTCAAAGGGAGACTTGCCATTGAGCTTAAAATAAGTCAAAAAATATTCCGGTATTTTCGCTTCAAACATCATTTCTTCATTATTAAATGGGTGTTTAAACTTAATCGAAAATGCATGTAAAGCTAAGCGCCCCTTGGTATTTTCTCTATATTTTGTATCACCGACAATTGGATGCCCATTTTCAGACAGGTGAGCACGAATTTGATTTTTTTTACCAGTCAAAAGATCAATTTCCAGGAGACTATAATTTTTAGATTCTTTTATTACTTTATATTTGGTTATGGCAAGCTTTCCTTCTATTGGATTCTTAACAGATTGAACTTTATAATTGTCTCCTTCAGCAAGATAAGACTCTATAATGCCGCTTTTTTTAGTTAAATTGCCATAGACCAGAGCTATATATTTTTTTTCAACATTTTTCCACTGCGCTGCAAATTTCTCACGAATTTCCAGGCTTTTAGCAAAGATCAATACTCCGGAGGTTTCACGATCCAGCCGATGCACAACAAACAGGTTGATTCTTGCCTTTGGATTTCCTTTTCTGACATAATTTGTAAGCAGATTATGAGCCGTATTTTCTGCTTCGTAATTAGCTTCAACGCTCAAGAGCCCTGAACTTTTATCAATCACGATTATGTCTCTGTCCTCATAAAGAATCCGGAGACCTGCAGGCACATGTTTAGTTCTTATTTTTATTTTCGATTTGATCATATTATTTCCTGGTAACATTTTAAAATACTGAAAAGAAAAGCCCGGCATCAGTGGAAAAAAGATTAAAGCTATGATTGACCCTGCCGTAGCAAATTATTACGAAACCGTTTTTTGTGCAATTATCCCCGCCGATGCCTTTCTGTTTTCAAAAATTCCCTCATGATATCTAAGACACCTGAAATCGTAAAACATATCAAGCAATTCATTGTGCTTTAAAAGGAAATCAGGATTTCGTGGTTTTCCGAACCGAATCTGATCAATTATATATGTCTCATACACAACAAAACCGCCTTTGTGCAGGCCTGCCTTTATGTGTGGTATGAGCGATCTTTGCAGGTAATTAAAGCAGATAATGACATCATAACTGTCTTTAATAATATATGCGGTTTTTTCAAGATCGGTAAAATGGGCGCTGATATTCACCCCTGATTGCCTGGCAGTTTTTTCGGCAATTTTTACAGCTTCCTCCGATATGTCTATTCCTTCCACCGTAAAACCCCGGCTTGCAAGATAAACGGCATTTCGTCCTTCACCCATAGCTATGTCAAGGACACGGCCTTTGGGCAACAGACTTATGTTTTCGACCAGAAAGCGGGATGCGTTTTTTTCTAAAGATGTCACTGTAAATCACTTCCTGTATTTAGAAATTTCCCTACAAGTATTTTAATATCTTCAACCTGATCAGGTCTTACCCATATGATATTCTGATCGGCATTAAACCATGTTAACTGGCGTTTTGCAAACCTTCTGGTGTCTTGCTTTAATGTGCGTATAGCTTCATCTAAGGTAGTGCGGCCTGTTATATAATCTGTCATATGCCGGTATCCGATAGATTGCATTGATTTAAGATCTGCTGCATAATTCATGTCAAGAAGCCGCTTTACCTCATCTTCAAAACCGGCTTCAATCATAAAATCGACTCTTTTTTCTATTTGCCTGTAAAGAGCCTCTCTTTCCATATTAAGGCCGACCTTTAAAACATTAAACCTGTTTTCCGAAAAACCATGCTTTTTTTGATGTTCAGAAATACTTACGCCTGTTGACTCAAATACTTCCAATGCTCTTATTATCCTGAATGTGTCATTCTGATGTATTTTGTCTGCGGCTTTGGAATCAAGTTTTTTTAGTTGATCGTATAAAAACTTTGTTCCGTATTCTTTGGCCTGTTTTTTAAGATGAATCTTGAAATCGCTATCTGAAGCAGGTTTGACGTCAAACAGACCGTGAACCAGAGCTTTTATGTAAAGTCCGGTTCCACCTACTATAAAGGGAACCTTGTTTTCTTTTTCGAGTCTGTTTATTAT
Source organism: Desulfobacterium sp. N47 (assembly GCF_051233685.1). NCBI lineage: Bacteria > Pseudomonadati > Thermodesulfobacteriota > Desulfobacteria > Desulfobacterales > Desulfobacteriaceae > Desulfobacterium > Desulfobacterium sp. N47. The sequence goes on along the minus strand of NZ_JBAMMY010000206.1, from coordinate 4,687 downwards.
TTCATTTCCCATTGAGGCAAATTTTGCAGCACTGAAATCTTCATCAGGATCTATGATGTCTATCATATGATGAAAGACACGCATGGTTTCCTGTTTTGTAGGTTTTGCGGTTCCGATATCTAAGTATTTATAAACCTGCATCGAATCGGCGCTTATAATTTCACCGCCGAAAGCCTGGGCGGTTTCTATGCCGGCAGATGTTTTGCCAATGCCTGTAGGGCCGCAGATTACGATAATTGAGGGTTTTTTATTTATCATGTTCTTAATTATATCAGGCGCTCGATTTCTTTAAGCTTTTTATCCAGTCTTTTAGCAGAGATCGGAATCGGTGTTTTTAACTCCTGGGCAAAAAGGGAGACCTTGTATTCTTCAATCAGCCAGAAGTATTCTTCCATGGCTTTTCTTTTTTCATCCGATGTAAACGGGGAAATGCTTTTCAGCAGTTTGTCCATAGAAAGTGTATGAGCTTCAAGTTCTTTTGCTTTTATTTTATCTTTTTCAGGATCAATTAAAGCTCTTTGTGCTCTGATTGATGTGGCTTTAAGATATCTGGGAAGATGCAAAAGCCGGTCAGGCTCATATAACTGAATAAAATTATCAGGCAAAAGTCTGACAACTTCATTTTCAAGTTTTTCTATCATTAAAAAAGCTTCTTTGTTATTAAGACGGCATTTTCTGGATAGATCCTGCAAAACCGATCTGGCCTCATGAAAAGCTTCCAATACCGGGCAAAGGTGTTTAATTATTTTTTGACTGCAAGAAAATATATTTTTAAGGACATACAAAGAATAAGTGTTAAAGGCATCTTCAGTCCGTATGTCTTTATCAAAAAGATCCTTTATTATGCCATTAAAAAGCATTTTATCAAAACTTTTTATACCGCCAAAAAAGACAGTAAATTTATGAAATTCTCCGGGAAGCGAGATCTGTTTTTTTACATATTTAATTTCTTTATCGAAAGATATTAAAAAAAGAGCGATAGTTCCTTCTTTATGCGAAATCCGGGCTTGCTTTTCGGATTCAAATATTCTCAGATTGACGCAATCTTGATCTTTTTCAAGCGCCGGAAAATATATTCTACTGGTATTTTCGTCTTCCTTTATCAATATCTGTTTTTCAATATCTCCAAAATCCCATTTTATAATACCGGTCTTTTCATACTTTCTCTTAACCGAAACAAGCATTTTGTTATCTAAGGGCTTTGAAAAATTTTTTAGCAAAATACTTTTATCTTTTCCCGAAAGGATTTCTTTTCCTTTGGCATCCGTTATTGAAAAGCGCATTTTAAGATGCCCGGGCAATGCGTCATCCGACCATGCACCTGCAGGAATATCAACTCCGAAATTATAAAAAATAAAGTTTGAAAGCTCTGTTGCAAGCGCAGCTTTTCCTCTCGGCATTTTTTCTATGATTGTATTCAATACGTTGGAAACCGGGAGCAATTTCTTTCTGTATTCTTTGGGAAGTCCTTTTAAAAGGGCGCTTATTTTCTCCTCAAACAATCCGGGAACTAGCCAGTCCGCTTTATCAGGCAAAACGGATGATGAGGAAGAAAGTGGAATATTAACGGTTATACCGTCATCAGGTTTACCCGGATCAAAACTATAAAGGCATTTAAAAGGCTTTTCACCTAAGTTTATACTGTCAGGATAAAGAGACAGATCTTCTTCATCAGGTATGTAGCGCAACAAATCTTCTTTTTTCATGCGAAGGTATTTATCGTTTCCTGTGCTTTTTATCTGCCGGGAAAGCGTCCGGATGTCATAGATTGCAGAAAGCCGTTTTTTATAAAATTCAAACACGGTTTCATTTCCGGCAAAAATATCTCTTTTTCTTAACCTGTTTTCAATATCCAGAACCTCATCTTTTACTTTTTTATTATGCTCCATAAAAGGAAAGAAAGTATCGATATCTTCTTCAACAAGAGCGTACCTTATGAAAATATCCGAAGCTTCTTCCGGGTTTATTCTTCCGTAAGATACCGATCTTCCTGAAACGATTGTAAGTCCGTATAAATTAACTTTTTCAAGGGCCACAACTTCTCCGCGCTTTCTGTCCCAGTGCGGTTCATAATAGGAGTATTTGCACTGTTCTTTTCCGATTTCTTCTATCCAGGCGCTTTCGATGGCTGCAGCAGTTCTTGCAAAAAAGCGCGAAGTTTCGACCATTTCGGCAGATACTATCCATGCCGGCGGGTTTTTGAATAATCCTGAGCCGGGAAATATCATAACGGATTTTTCTCTTGTTGCACAAAAATTATTCTTCTCTTTTTTCATGGCAATATTTGATAAAAAGCCGCTGAGTATTGATTTATGAATGGCGGTATAAAGCGGGCTGAATTTATTGTCTGATTTACTTGTATCGCTTAAAGCTTTCAATCTTTCCTGTTTGCGGCTTTTCATACCGGTTTCAACTAAGATATTTGTTATCTGTGTGTATATATCGCGCCACTCTTTCATCCTTTTAAAAGATAGAAAGTTAGCCTTGCAGAATTTTCTTGCACCGGAAGTAGCAGCACAAACCGCATTGTATTTATTCCATATGTTAAGAAGAGTAATAAAGTCGGAAAGCGGATCCGAAAAAACCTTGTGTGCTCTGTCTGCTTCTTCTGTTTTATCGGCAGGTCTTTGCCTTGGGTCCTGAGAGCTTATGGCTGCTGCGATCACGGTTATTTCTTCCAGACAGCCTCTGTCCGGCGCTTCAATTAACATCCTTGAAAGCCTGGGATCCACCGGTAGCGATGCCATAAGCCTGCCGGTTGGAGTTAAGGAATAGAGCGCCTTATTTCCTTCTTCCTGTTTTATAGCTCCCAGTTCTAAAAGAATATCATACCCGTCATTGATACTTTTAGGTGAAGGTTTGTCTATGAAGGGAAAGGAAGAAACATCGCCAAGCTTTAAAGCAATCATCCTCAATACAACTTCGGCAAGATTCGACCTTAAAATTTCAGGCAGAGTATATAGGCAGCGGGCTTCATAATTTTCTTTGGTATAAAGGCGCACACAGATACCGTTTTCCACTCTTCCGCATCTTCCTTTTCGCTGGTCTGCGCTGCTTTTTGAAACAGGAAGCACCGGAAGAGCAGTTGAACGGGACCTTGGGGTATAATGCGGAATGCGGGCAAGACCTGTGTCTATCACATATTTTATGCCCGGAATAGTAATTGATGTTTCTGCTATATTGGTTGATATGATAATTTTTCTTGATGAAAGAGGGAAAAATACCTTTTTTTGTTCTGAAGCCGGAAGTTTTGCAAAAAGAGGTATTATCTCTACCGATCTGTATTTTCTTCCTTCAAGAGTTTCGGTTGCTTCCCGGATATCCTGCTCGGTGGGCATGAATATAAGCATATCGCCATAGGGATTTTCTTTAATTATTTTATCCACAGCTTCTGCTGCAAGATCCGGATAGCTTTTATCATCATTTTTTTCAGGCTCGGGTTCAGCAGGAAGGTAGCGTATATCAACAGGAAACATCCGGCCTGAAACTTCAATTACCGGGGCATTATCAAAGGCTTTCGAAAATTTATCGGTATCGATTGTTGCCGAAGTTATAATAAGCTTTAAGTCTTTTCTTTTTTTCAGGAGAGTCTTAAGTATTCCTAAGATAAAATCAATATTAAGACTTCTTTCATGAGCCTCATCAACAATTATGGTGTCATATTCATTTAAATACGGATCATTATTGGCTTCGGCCAGCAAAATGCCGTCGGTCATTATTTTTATATATGAGTCTTTATGCGTTTTATCTGTAAAACGGATTTTATAGCCTACGGATTTTCCTGTTTCTTCACCAAGCTCATAGGCTATACGGGCGCAAACTGTAATTGCTGCAATTCTTCTGGGCTGGGTGCAGCCTATTTTACCAAAAACACCTCTTCCTGCAAAAAGACAGAACTTTGGCAACTGAGTGGTTTTGCCTGATCCGGTTTCACCTGAAATAATAACAACCTGATTTTTAACAATTGCATCTATGATTTCATCTTTTTTGGCCGTTATGGGAAGTGCGGGATCAAAATCAAATCTGGGAATATTTTTTCTTCTTAATGCTTGTTCATGAATGGAAGCATCAAGTTTTTTAGTAATACCTGAAAGCAGCTTTTCAGTTTCAGGTACGGCAGGATTTTTTAAAGAGGCATTTTTCAGCTTTGTGATTTCCCGGTAAAGGGCCGGCCTGTCCGCCTGCATGGCTTTGTTAATCCGGCGTTCAATTTTTTTAATTAATAAATTTTGTTGTTTCATATGCTGTAAGTTCAAATAATGCGGTTCTTGTTTGCGTACTCTATCATAAGATATTAGTGAACAAGAAGCGGCATTGATCAGGCGGATTCTAAAAACCAGGGAAGCCAAAATAGACTTTTATAGGCAAGCCATCAATTTGGTACTTACCTGGAAGAGGAGATGATGTTGCAATATTTACCTCTATTGCCTGCTTTGCTTCAGAAAATACACCCGAGAATTCTGCGGGGATTCTTCCGGCTGTCTCAGGATATGAAACTATATATCCGTTTAACAGACTGTTTCCGGGCATTCTTATTGTTACTTTTTTATAATGGACCCCGAAATTTGAACTGATGGTTAAGCTGCTTTTTCTGTGATATTGACTCCATTATAAAGGAGACAGAATGAGAAAGCAATATCCAGGGAATTTTAAAGCAAAGGTTGCATTGGAAGCCATCAGGTCAGAG
>NZ_JBAMMY010000183.1:0-1214 GCF_051233685.1 Desulfobacterium sp. N47 | reverse complement strand
TCAGTAAATTCCGGTTAGGTTTTTGCATACGAATGCAATAGGTTTTGTTCTTTGAAATTTTTTAAGTCAACCGCATTAGAATCGATATCTCTGAGTTCATTTTGAATTTTGATTCGTAATTCTCTGACTCTTTTTATGCTTACTTTTTCATTGTAGTTTTGATGGCAGTAAATCGCAAGCAACAAATAAGTTATAAGGCCAGCAAGTATTTGAACCATGAGACCGTGTTTACTTCTTGCAATGAGATGATAAACTTTCAAATGACGCTTCCACCAGGCAAAGAATTTTTCAATTTCCCATCGAAGCTTGTAAATTAGGGCAATTTGTTCGGCGGACAGGTCATAATGGTTTGTTGCGATCCAATACCTGACTCCATCAATTTCGTAACCAACCAGTCGGAGCTGCTTTTTTGTTTGATTGTTTCCCGGTGTACCTAAAAGCACGATTGCATCATAGAAAACAATGCTGTCCGAATCGACCTTATGTGATTTTATGCAAGTTTTTTTAGTACCGGCTTTAATGCGGCATACAAATAATTTTTCTTCTTCCTGCCAGTGATCAAAACATTTGTGGTATTGGTAACCACGATCCATGACACCGGTTTGACCTGGAGAAAGTATCTGGCTGACAAACGGACGTTCAGCACCTTTACCATCAGAAAGAAATATTTTTCTTGGAATACTTCGATTTAAGTCAAAACCAAGATGTGCCTTGGCCTTTTTTGCGCCTTTTCTGTAGTCAGCCCAGCACATCAACAGAACCGCATCGATTAAGGAGCCATCAATGCCGACAAGGTCCCCAAGTTCAGGATGGTTTTGAGGCAAAATATTGCTTGCCTGTTTTTGAAGGTTTGCAAATACATACGCAAACTGTTCGAGTCCCCTGGAATTTGTAGCTTCTGAAAAACTGCTTTTTTTGATACCATCATCAGGAGCAATGTTATCCCGGGCAAAATCATCTTCCTTTAGAACTTGAAGCAGATGTTGAGCTGATGTATGCTCCTCAAGGTGGAAGTACACTAATGCTTTGAGGTGATCTTCAAACTCCATCTTCAATGGTCTGTTGCCTCTGGCTTCAAGTGGTGGCGCACCCGCCAATGCTTCTTGAGCTGGTTGAAATAATTGTTTAAACGAAGTTGCATGTTTTTTCCTAAAAGGGTCCAAAGAGTACGGCATAACAGTAATCTCCTGATATTATTGTGTAATATCAAAATT
>NZ_JBAMMY010000182.1:0-1592 GCF_051233685.1 Desulfobacterium sp. N47 | reverse complement strand
CTGACCAGATTAGCTTTGGAAGCGTCTCAATCCCCTCGTAATCGGGTCATGGTTTCGGACCTTGCGCCTTGCTCCTTGCTCCTTGACCCTGTTTTTTTCTTCCGTCTCAATCCCTTCTATTCAGGTCAATGTTTTCCGAGTAAAATAAAAAATCAGGGAGGTATCAAGATGAGAAAGTCTCAATCCCTTCTATTCAGGTCAATGTTTTCCGAGTTTTTTTATTATAGGCATACCAATTGGCTGTTTTTATGCCGTCTCAATCCCTTCTATTCAGGTCAATGTTTTCCGAGTGAAGGCAACGAATTAACCGAAGCCGAATATACGGAGTCTCAATCCCTTCTATTCAGGTCAATGTTTTCCGAGAATGTGAATGGTGTGGATGTGCACTTGTTGAAGAAAGTCTCAATCCCTTCTATTCAGGTCAATGTTTTCCGAGTTTGCGTGGTTTTTATTTCTGCGCGGATGATTAAAAGTCTCAATCCCTTCTATTCAGGTCAATGTTTTCCGAGGGAAGATAACTGGGCACACGATTAAAAAATAACCTGTCTCAATCCCTTCTATTCAGGTCAATGTTTTCCGAGCCATCAAGGCGTTGCAGACTGCTAAGAAGTTCATGGTCTCAATCCCTTCTATTCAGGTCAATGTTTTCCGAGAAGGAGGAGGAAAATGTATAAAATAATAAATATAGAAACAATAAAGTCTCAATCCCTTCTATTCAGGTCAATGTTTTCCGAGGGTATCACAATCTTGCGAACTCAATCATCGACACTGTTAGTCTCAATCCCTTCTATTCAGGTCAATGTTTTCCGAGTGAAGATAGACACATTAAGTACGCCCGGTTGCTGGGTCTCAATCCCTTCTATTCAGGTCAATGTTTTCCGAGAGTGGGTTTGTTGGCTATAGCAATCTTTCTTTTTATAAAGTCTCAATCCCTTCTATTCAGGTCAATGTTTTCCGAGAACACAATGAAGTATGCTATCGCTCAGGAACAACAAGAAAAGTCTCAATCCCTTCTATTCAGGTCAATGTTTTCCGAGTCAAAAACAAGTCAATTGCCCTACGCACAAGTTCGGCGTCTCAATCCCTTCTATTCAGGTCAATGTTTTCCGAGAATAATCAATTTCAGCTTGCGCTCATGACTTTACTGCAAAGTCTCAATCCCTTCTATTCAGGTCAATGTTTTCCGAGTCCGGAAAGTTCCTGAGTCCCTTCGCCGGGAGTTTAAAGTCTCAATCCCTTCTATTCAGGTCAATGTTTTCCGAGTCCTTCTGTCAATCTGCCAGGATTCTTTTATAGCCACGGTGTCTCAATCCCTTCTATTCAGGTCAATGTTTTCCGAGGCAAGACTTTATTACTGCTTGGGTAAAACCGACAGAGTCTCAATCCCTTCTATTCAGGTCAATGTTTTCCGAGAAATGAAGCGTCACAGGAAGCGAAGGCTTCTACTATCGAGTCTCAATCCCTTCTATTCAGGTCAATGTTTTCCGAGGGCGCCCCTAAATTTCAAAATAAATTCAAATATCTGAAATGACATTTTCTGTAACCTCCTTCCATAACGTCTCTTTTTACTTCTCTGCGAGTTTTGATATGGG
>NZ_JBAMMY010000062.1:0-1058 GCF_051233685.1 Desulfobacterium sp. N47 | reverse complement strand
GGTGTGTTAAGCATAATTCGCCTGTCCCTTATTACTATTTGTCTTGACTCTCATGTTATTGAAAATTATAATTAAATCACAATGAAGACTTCGATAAAATTTGATGTTAAAAAGACCGTCCAATATTGGCTGGAAGGTGCGGAATAAGACTTAGGCGTAGCCGATGCCATGTTTGAAAAAGGGAAATATCCCTATGCCCTTTTCATGGGACATTTGGCACTGGAGAAACTGCTCAAATCTCTTGTCGTAAGAGCAACGGGCAATCATGCGCCGTATACTCACTCTCTTCCATTGCTAGCCGAAAAAACTGCCCTGAAAGTGCCACAAAGGACTATAAAAGCTCTTGCTCGGTTTATGGAATTCCATTTCGAAGCTCGCTATCCGGATGATCAGAATAAATTTTATCGAAAATGTACAACGGCTTTCACGACACGTAATTTGAAGAAAATGAATGAGGTCTATCAATGGTTGAAAAATCAATACAACAAGTAATAAATGCTTTTGTCAAAGAATTGAAAAAGAGAAAAATTAAAATCGCGAAAGTAATCCTTTACGGATCGCATGTATCGGGTCGCGCTCATGAGTACAGCGACATTGATGTGGCGATAGTCTCGCCCGATTTCGGGAAAGACCGCTATCGTGAAGGAGCAAAGCTTTTTGAAATTGCTTGTTCCGTTGATCCTCGAATCGAACCGGTCCCTATTTCACTCTCGTCATATAATAAAGATACATGGATTCCGATTATTTATGAGATCAGAAAAAATGGCATAGAATTGAATGCTGCATAATCAAGCCAATCCAGCCTGAATAATCCAATCAGTCGCCCCGGCAAGTGGGAATTAGCTCCACAAGGTGCCAGACATGATACATATTTAATGGGGTGCAAGTTCACAAACAGGGTATTCTCAAAACCGGAGGTTAGCAAAAAAAGTTAACAGCATTATATTAATCCCCCCTTCTAATTCTTATCTTAATTTGTAGTGTCTCCGTTTATATAAAATTGGTTTTCCCACTGCGTAACCATTAATCGCATACAATGGGCATGGCATGCATAATTC